>NZ_NFLD01000020.1:0-48015 GCF_002160725.1 Massilimicrobiota sp. An142
GGCTTGTCTTCTTGACAATAGAAGGATTGCTTGTAACACCTACGATAGGCATATAAGCAACGGCTTCCTTAATTTCTTCTAAATCAACTGTATCAATAATAAATTCCATAATCTTCTCCTCCTGTTATTCTTTGATTAAATTTTTGATACCATTTTGATAAACAATTTGATAAAATGTTTCCATTTCTTCATCTGTTAATTTCTTATATTTTGAATCAATCCCATAATCAAAATCAACCCACTCATATTTAGCAGATGCCAAGGGATTATAATTGAGTAATTCATATTGGACATCTGGATAAATATGCGATAAAAAATGACTGATAGATTGAATATTTTGTTCTGTCGCAGTGATTTGAGGAATCAATGGTGTCCTGATAATCACTTTATGTCTATGTTCACTTTCTAAGACATATTGAATATGTTTTTTGATTGTTGATAATGAACCTCCAACATACTTTTGATGCATATCTTCATCATTGATTTTTAAATCAATATAAATCTGATCAAGATATGGTAATGCTTTTTGAATGAAATCTAATGACGTATAAAGTGTTGTTTCAATGGCAGTGTGAATATGTTGTTGGTGACAACGTTTCAAAATATCAATTAAGAACTCTCCCTGCATAAATGGTTCTCCACCAGAAAAAGTTACTCCACCACTATCACGATAAAAAACACGATCAGACTCAATTTCTTTCATCAGCATATCGACATCATAATATTGACTGTCATAACGAATTGCAGCCGATGGACAGACATGAATTAATTGATCAAAATCACCTTGATAATCTTTATTGAAATAAGGTCTATCATTTTGATAAATCATTTGTCCTGCTTTTGCATACTTTTCACAACAGCGACAATGTATACAATTGTTTTGAAAATAAACAGGTTGTCTTTGTGGTGATATACCCTCGGGATTTTGACACCATATACAATGAAGGGGACAACCTTTAAAGAAAATGGTTGTTCTAATACCATCCCCATCATGTACAGCAAATCTTTTAATATCAAACACTAATGCTTTAGATGTTGTCATATGTTGTCCTTTCAATGATTTCATCCTGTAATTTATGCGCTAACTCTACAAAATAAGCTGTATATCCTGCCACGCGTATTGTTAATGATTTATGAAGTTGAGGACGAATCTGGGCATCTTCGAGATCTTCACGTCTGACAACATTGAACTGAATATGTGGAACTTTTAAATCAACAAAAGCTCTTAAAAAGTTTTCAAACTTGTTCATTCCATTTTTTGTTTCAAAAAACTCTGGCAAAAACTTCATATTCAATAAGCCACCATTTGTTGTCAAAGTATTGTTTAAACGTGATACTGATTTTAAAACTGCTGTTGGACCTTTCAAATCACGTCCATAAACAGGTGACATACCCCCATCAGCTAATGGCGTTAAAGCATTTCTTCCATCAGGAGAAGCGCCAACATTTTCTCCCATTGGAACATGAGCTGAAACTGTATACATACCTGTATGATATGGGCCACCACGATAATTCGTATAATCTTTCATTCTTGATCTAAAATACTCAGCCCATTTAGCTCCTAAACGATCAACCCATTCTACATCATTTCCATATTTAGGCACTTTATTTAACAACATTGTCTGAATGATTTCATATCCTTTAAAATCTGATTGTAAGGCTGCTAGTAATTCCTTAGCATCAATAACCTGATCATCATAAACCAATTGTTTCATAGCAGCCAAAGAATCTGCCAAGTTTGCGATTTGAATCATTTGAATACCAGATAGATTATATTTAGCTCCACCTTTTGTGACATCTAAACCATTTTCTAGACAATCGTCAATAACTGATGATAAGAAAGCTGTTGGTAAACAATCTTGATGAGCTTTTTCAACGATGACTTCACATTGCATCATCTTGTCTATAAAGTAATCAATTTGTTGCTGAAAGGCTTTTTCTAAATCTTCAAATGTCTGATAAGTATCCAATCCTCCTAGATTCAATCCAATCTGTTCATCTGTCAATAAACACTTGCCATGATTCAATGTCAATTCCAAAGCTTTATTCAAATTAAACATAGCTGCATCAGACCAACCTAAATTGTTGCCATGTGTTGTTAATTCTACACAACCTACAATTGCATAATTTAAAGCATCTTTCTTTTCAATACCTAGTTCCATTAACGCATGAATAATGGCTTCATCATTAAAGAATTGTGGCATACCACTTCCTTTGGATACAACTTCAATAGCTTTTTGCATCAGCTCATGAGAACTATTGCGATTTAAACGTACTGATAAATTCGGTTGTGGTAGTCCTAAATCATATTGGCACTGTAAACAAAGTAAAGAAAGCTCATTATAGGTGTCATTACCATTTTCATCCTCGCCCCCAATCGCAATATTAAATCCAATGGGGAATCCTGCAAAATATTTGGCACTATTTTGATTACGTAAATAAACGATCTGATTAAATTTTAACCATAAACATTCTAAGATGTCTAAAGCATCTTCCATAGATATCTTTCCTGATTCTATATCTTTTTGATAATAAGGATATAAATATTGATCCATTCTTCCTGGAGAAAAAGAAGACGCATTAGATTCCATATGCAATAGGACAAATAAAAACCATAAGGATTGCACAGCTTCATGGAATGTTTCAGGTGGACGTTTTGTGAGATTTAAACAATTGTTTGCGACTGTTCTTAAAGATTGTTGATAAGGTTCTTCGACTTCATCAATATTTTCCATAATCATATCATGGTATCTTTTCATAAATGTACAGGCACCCTGCATAACCAGAACAACACATTCATAAAACTCTTTTTGTGATTCCTCACATGTCTTTAATTTTTCTTGAGCCTGATTCATGAGTCCTAATGGTCCCATCTTTAACCATAATGCGCTGTCAGGACAAATATGACCTTGAGCATGATCTTTCTGATTGATTTTTACAACCTTAGCAATACTTTGAATTTCCTGACCGCCATGATGTTTAATGACATCTTCCATTGATTTTCCTTTCCAATAAGGATAAATCTTTTCCCTAAATTCTTGAATATCTTCTTCTTTTACATGAAACTGATCTTGTGGTCGAGTTGGTAATGTTTCAAATTCGTTGTTGACCCATGAACATCCACTTTCTGGAAAAACAACACCATATCTCACACCCTTTGTACGATTACCAACAATTAACTCTTCTTTTTCAAAGCCTATTTCCAATTCTTCCATAGCTGCTTTTAAAGATAAGGCTCTTTTTTCAGGAATAGATAAATGTTCATTTTCCTGATAAACACGTGTAATAATACGTGCCTGTTCAATAGATGCATAACGTGGTGCTGATAACATTTTATCTTTTAAGATTTGAATTCTTTGACTCATTAATTTTTCCATAGCTTCCTCCTATATGATATCTATGTCATACTCTTTGATATATTTTTGATCATCTTTATTTAAAGAACCCGCTACAATCATGCCATCTAAATCTTCTAAGTTTCCATAGATAAATTGACCATCTTCTCTTCGTTTTCTTTCTTCACATACAATATAATTCATTTGACTTTGTTTCATAACAGCCTGTTTCATCAAACCATCTTCCACATAATAAGTAGAAATCTTTCCATGATTCATATCAACACCTACAACACCTAGAAACGCCTTATCAATCTTAAAATTTTGAATCATCTGCACAGATAATCCTCCCCAGAAACCATCTCTTTCCTTATTCAGTTCACCGCCAATAAAAATAACAGATATGTTTTTATTATGTCTTAAAATATCTAAAATCTCTATCATATTGGTGATGACATTAAGCGTTAATGTCGACTGATTTAACAGTTTAGCGACCTCTACATGCGTTCTTGAGATATCCAGAAAAATAGTATCCTGATTTTTTAATAATGAAATGAGTTTATCAGCAATGACTATACGTTCTTCATTATTCATATCTTTACGTTGTAAACTGCTATACAAATGAGGATTCGTACGAATACTCATGGCTCCACCATATGTCTTTTTTAATAATCCTTTTTTCTCTAAGACAGCCAAATCTTTACGTATACAATCTTCTGTAACCTGATATTTCAAACTTAAATCTTTGACTTTAACACTGCCTGATTGATTCACCTGTTCAACAATATCATCCTGTCTTTCCTTCGCAAACATTCTCATCCTCCTTTATTAGTATTTATTGTTTAATCTTATTATATATTATTTTTTATTGTTTTCAATACATTTTCTCATTGAGAAAATAAAAAAGACATTAGTTATCACCAATGTCCTGTCCTAAAGATAAATAAATGAAATATTCACCATCAATTCCATAAGATTCACTCAAATAAATGCTTTCATCATCCTTATAATCACTCACAACAAAACGTGTATTATCATCATCATCAACTTTTAATTTTGATTTATATGCCTCAATAGCTCCAAAAATATCAATATTAAACTTTTCATTAATCTTTTCTATCTGTGCTTGATCTAAATTGAGATCATTTTCTCTAATCGTTCCTTGATTATTCCATGATAAAGTTATAGATTGATGATAAGGTTCCTGATTTTGAAAACTAATAGAAGCTGTTAAATTTATGACATCATCAGATCCATATACATTCGCATAAGCACTTAAACTATCTTCATAAATATAATAATTTTCATCTGCCTCTACCTCTTGTAATAACAACTCATCACTAAAGAAAGTTTTCAAATCATTTTCATAATCCAATGCCAACTGCAAAGTTCCATCATCATCCCCATTATCAATACCTTCCTGAAATGATTCCCCTTCAATTTCTGTATAATTATAACTTTCATAATCACTTACCATATTCCCAATAAAAACAGCTGCTACCTGACCAATAACAATCAATGCCACTATAAAAATAATGTATTTTCTAAAAGTAGATGCTTTTGTTCGTTGAGAACGATCACGTGCTTTTTCTCTACGTGGTATATAAATTTTTTTATTACGTTTTGGTTTAAAAACTTCTGGCTCTGGATAATTTGCAGATGTTGCCTGCGTATGAGTCGCTGTTGAACTGTGTCTAACACGATAGCCACAATTTGGACACCTATCTGCTCCCGGTGGTATTTTTGTATCACATACATCACAACGCATAATGATTTCCCCTTTCCCCTATTAGATTTCTATACTTTTATTATAATTGTTTATAAGTCAAAATAGAAGAAAAGTTTACATATTTAGATAATTAATCATCTATGAAGTTGTTATTTGTAAATATTAAATCTTTTCTTCTCACGATCTATCCAAATCAATGAAACAATCACATCAATAAATCATAACCATGATAAACAACACTATTTTCTCTATCATTTTATATTTCTATATATATTTATGTATAAATATATATAGAAATATGATATACTATAAATGAGGTGATTCATTATGGAACATATTACAATTAGACCAATATCTGATTTGAGAACGAAATTAACTGAAATATCAAAAGAGATACATGAAAGCAACCAGCCTATTTATCTAACAAAGAATGGATATGGAGACATGGTTCTCATGAGTATGGAGGCTTATCAAGAAATGATTGAAAACAATGAAATATATTTAAAAATGAAAGAAGCGGAAATTTATGATGAATTAAATACTAAACGATTAAGCCATGAAGAAGTATTTAATAACTTGCATGAATTCATTGATAGTCTTTAATGAATGAATACAAAATAGAATATTTACAATTATTTAAAGACGATTTGAATGATATTGTAAAATATATCACATTAAAACTTGATAATAAACCTGCAGCTCATAAATTAGTCAATGAAGTACAAAAGAAAATAGAACTATTAAAAACAAATCCAGAAATTTATCAATATTACGATTTTATAAAACCACTCAAGAAACAATATAGATATTTTATAGTAGGGAATTATATTGTATTTTATGGTGTAGATAAAAAAATGAAGGTTGTATCTATATATAGAATCTTATACAATAAGACAAATATGAATAATGCTATAAAATAGTTCATATATCCCCTCAATCAGCTTTATATAATATAAAGCTGATTTTTATTATATAAAAGCTTATCAAATCATCATATACGAAAAAACGCATCAACTGATGCGTTATAATGGTTTCTTTTTGATTCTACTAAAATCTCTAGGGTATTTGGATGGAGTATTCTTCACTTTATGTATATAGATGTTACAACGATGAGCGTTTTCATCTGTTAATGTGAAGCTTTCTTGTTTCATGACTTTTCCACCTAATTTTTCTATACCCTGCATAGCTTCCTGTAACTCTTCTTGAGCTTTTAATCCTTTTAAAGTTATAAAATCTCCATCAACTTTCACTAAAGGCAAGCATAATTCATCTAAAATATTTAATCTTGCGACTGCTCTTGCTGTCACAATATCAAATGATTCACGATGTTTAACTGCATATTCTTCAGCTCTCGCACTTATAGCATTAACATCTTTTAAATCTAAAACTTGGATTAAATGTTTTAAAAATGTAATACGCTTTGAAAGTGAATCAACTATAGTAACTTTTAATTCTGGATAGACAATCTTTAAAGGAATAGAAGGGAAACCTGCTCCTGCGCCTACATCACATAAAGATTGATTGGACAATGCATAATCAAATGAAATCGTTAATGAATCATAGAAATGTTTCAAATAAACATCTTCTTTTTGAGTAATGGCAGTTAAATTCATTTTTTGATTCCATTCAACTAATGTTTGATAATAGTTTTCAAACTGTTCAAGTTGTTTTGATGTTAAAGTGATACCTTTATCTAAAAGGGCTTGTATAAATTGTTCCTGATTCATATATACCTCTTAATAATGTTGTTTTAAATAGATCAACAAGACTGAAATATCAGCTGGATTGATTCCTGAAATTCTTGATGCCTGAGCAATCGTAACTGGTCGAATTTCAGATAATTTTTGTTTAGCTTCTAAAGAAAGATTTAAAACATCTTCATAATCAATATCTTGAGGAATCTGTTTTTCTTCCATTTTTCGTTGTTTTTCTACTTGTCTTAAAGTCTTATCAATATATCCTTTATATTTAATAAGAATTGTCACTCTTTTTTCTTCTTCTAATGTCAAATGAGCATCCTCAATATAGGGTTTTAACTTCTGATAATCCATCTCTGGTCTCTGTAATAATCCTTTAGCACTGATACCTTCTTTTAAAGGTGTAGATCCTAATTGTACTAATAATTCATTGATTTCATGTTTTGGTGTAAAACGAATACTATCTAATCTTTCTATTTCATTATGAATATGATTCATCTTTTCCAAATAAGCCTGATAAACTCCCTCTCTAACAAGACCTGCATCATATCCATATTGTCTTAATCTTTCATCCGCATTATCATGTCTTAATAATAAACGATATTCAGCACGTGATGTTAACATACGATAGGGTTCTTTTGTTCCTTTTGTAACCAAATCATCAATCATGACACCAATATAAGCCTCATTTCTTTTTAAAATTAATGGTTCTTCATGATTGATTGTCTTAACAGCATTAATACCTGCCATTAATCCTTGAGCTGCTGCTTCTTCATAACCACTTGTTCCATTGATTTGTCCTGCTGTGAAAAGATTTTTAATCACTTTTGTTTCTAATGATGGCCATAATTGTAATGGATCAATCGCATCATATTCTATCGCATAAGCATATTTTAAAATCTGACAGTTTTCTAATCCAGGAATCGTACGTATCATTTGTTCTTGAATATCATGAGGCATGGATGTTGAAAAACCTTGAACATAAATGGTATTCATTTCTTTGGATTCTGGTTCTAAGAAAATCTGATGTTGTGGTTTATCAGAAAATTTCACAACTTTATCTTCAATAGAAGGACAATATCTTGGTCCTATTCCTTTGACAATCCCAGAATACATACTACATCTTGATAAATTATCTTTAATAATTTGATGTGTTGTTTCATTTGTATATGTTAAATAACAAGGAGTTTGTTTTTCAATAGGAACAAATGTTGTTGTTTCATAACTAAATGCAAGAGGTTCGTCAGTGCCTGGCTGTAATTGTGTTTTTGAATAATCCACACTGTTGATTTCTACTCTTGGAGGTGTTCCTGTTTTCAGTCTTTGAATACGGAAGCCTAAATCTCTCAGTTGATCAGATAAATACAATGATGGCTTTTCCTGATCAGGTCCACTTGGTGTCTTTTGATCTCCAACCATGACTTCAGCTTTTAAATAAGTTCCTGTTGTTAAAATGACAGTTTGTCCCTCATAAGCTGTGCCATCAGCTAAAGTGACTCCTTTAACTGTCTGATTTTCAATGATTAACCCTTCAACCATAGCTTCTATGATATCTAAGTTTTCCTGTTGTTTTAAGACATTTTGCATATAACGTGGATAAGCTTTTTTATCTGCCTGAGCACGTAATGATTGGACTCCTGGTCCTTTGGCCGTATTTAACATCTTCATTTGTAAGTATGTCGCATCCGTTGTTTTCCCCATCTGACCACCTAAAGCATCTATCTCTCTGACAATAATTCCTTTTGCTGGTCCGCCGATAGAAGTATTACAAGGCATAGATCCCACATTTTCAAAATTCGATGTCACTAACAATGTTTTCTTCCCTATTCTTGACGTAGCTAAACATGCTTCAATTCCTGCATGTCCTCCTCCTACAACAATGACATCATACATTTTCCCTCACACTCCTTTAATCTGTTTCATCTTAGCACAAAATATTCATATTATCAAATTGAATTATTCATACATTCTTAATAGATAAAACTTTTAGGTATCTTGAAGTTTTGTTGCGCATAAAATGAAGCATATGCTATAATACTTTTGAGGTGAAAACTTATGAATCCTAAAGACATATTAGAAAAATATTATCATTTTGCAGTTGTAGGAGTCACTCCTAATCAAGAAAAATACGGTTATAAAATCTTTAAGCGTTTATTAGAAAAGGGATATCAGACTTATGGTGTATCCCCTATCTATCAAAATATAGATGATTATCATATTTATCCTCATTTAGAGGCTATTGATCACCCTATTGATGTTGTGGTTTTTGTGGTCAATCCAAAATATGCCTATGATTACATTGATGAAATGTCTGGCATTGGTATTCGTTATGCATGGATGCAACCAGGAACATATGATGATCAATTATTACAATATATGAAAGATCAAGGCATTACACCTATTCTTGCCTGTATCTTAGTTGAAACAGAGTAAATCAGTTTAAAAACTGATTTTTTTTATAACTCATTTTGTATAACTTGATGATTTTGGTCATATAAAGTCCAATCATCTATATGACAGGAAGACCCATCTAACATATAAATGTCAAGGATATGGGAATCATTGATTTCTTTTTCATAAACCTTCCCATCATTCACAAAAGAATATTGAGAAGCATTTTGTTTATTCTTCCCATAAACAACAATAATAGCCTGATGAGAATCTGCATAATTGAAAGTATCTATATCCTGTGAAGAAGAATTTCCTCCCCAAAACTGATAGTCGTTCGTCCATAAATTCTGAACATTTTCATAAATAAGCAAATGGCTTTGAGCTTGATCATCTTGATAAACTATAAAATACAAATTATCCTGATATTTTACTTTTTCAATTGTTTCAAAATGACGATCTCTTTTTGATATATCTTGAATAAGATAACTATAAAAATCTTGTGGCTGATGTCGCATAATCATGACAAGACATCCAATAATGATAAGCAATAATAAAAAAATATACATATTCAAATACTTTTTCAAATGATTCATAAACATGTGTAAATCTCCTTATAAAAAACCTTTCCATTCTTATTCATTTTATATCATGTCATAATCCACCTGGCTTTGCGATTTGTTAATATGAAGTTTAAGTTAATTTTATGTAAAATAAAAAATATGTTTTCATCATCATATTTCCATTAATCGTACACATCTTTATATTATAATAAAAGTAGGAAGGTGAGTCTTATGAAACAATATTTATATTACTTTTTTTCACGTTACATCTTACTTTATTTTTTTCTCTCTATAGCTGCTATTGGATTTATGTATGTACCTGAACTTTATCCTCCTATCATGATTCTCTTTTTATGGATTTACACATTTATGCTCAAAAGAAAAAACAATCTTCAAAAAGACTATTTTCTTTTTCAAGCTTTCCTTGTTCTATTGATTTCAATAGCCCTATGTATTTCTTTTATTCTTTCTCAAGGTTATTTATCTTCTCCCTACTGGAATATCTTCTATATTATTACCCTTCCTTTTAGTCCATTGATTTTATCCTCTACGACTTTTGGAAATTACTCCGTTGTTTTTATCAGTCCTATTATCATTCTTCTTGCCCATCTCATTATTATTTACGCTATGACAAAACCTCAAATCCAAACACGTCGTATCACTATATGGTCATTAGTCATGATAATAACAACAACGACCAGTCTGTACATTTATCAGAATAGCCCTTCTCAAAAATTTAAGGGCGGACATGATTTTGACTACATGAATGGTTATTCCAGCACTGATTTATCTCACTTCTATCCTTACACAGAAAATAGCCAGCTTGTAGAGCTTCAAGAACCAAGTACTTTTACTATTGAAAATGAAAAAGACATGCCTATTCTTGATGGGGCTGAAGCCTGTTATCCTGTCTACAGTGCCATTGCGAAAGCTGTCTATAAAGATATTGGTCAGATAGAAAAAGCCTATAGTGAAACAGAAGACTACAATTATTATAATACCAATGGCAAAATTGTCACATTCACCAATACATCTGTAGGTTATACACGTTTAATCAATGGTGAAGTTGATATGTTCTTTGGAGCCAAACCATCAAAGTCACAATTAGACGAGGCTAGAGAGGCAGGTGTTGAATTTGAATATACACCTATCGGTCAGGAAGCTTTTGTATTCTTTGTTAATGAGGATAATCCTGTTTCTCATTTATCAACTCAACAGATTAAAGATATCTATCATGGCGATATTACAAACTGGCAGGAAGTTGGTGGACAAAACAAAGACATTCTCGCTTTTCAAAGACCTGAAAGATCTGGCAGTCAATCTATGATGACCCATTTCATGGGAGATGTTTCATTAAAGGAACCTCTTCAATATGAATATGTTTCAGCAATGACTGGTATTATTACTGATACAGCCCAATATAATGGTGAAAAAGATGCAATCGGATATACATTTAAATACTTTTTAGAAGGGCTTCATCAAGAACAAAATGTGAAAATATTATCTGTTGATGGTGTTAAGCCAACGACTGAAAATATTAAAAATCAGACATATCCTATATCTACTTATTTATATTGTGTGACTTTAAAATCAAATCAGAAAGAAAATGTAAAAAAATTAAAAGATTATCTTCTCTCTTCACAGGGACAATATATTATTGAAAAAACAGGTTATTGTGCATTAAATTAGAAAAGGAGTTCCATTCATGAAAAAAGTAATCAGCTTATCACTTTTGGTCATCATTATGATAATCATCTGTCTATTTTGTTTAAGTCCAATAACAAAGGATTCGATGACACATGTTGCAAAAGAAGACACACTATATTCTAAAGCCTTAGACTATGTCATATCCAAACAAAAGAATGCTTCTTATCATAAAGATAAGGAAGACTATCATATTTTTACAGATTATATTCCTTATGGTATTGAAGAAACAGGTCATTATCAACATATCTTTATGTGGATACATTTAGAAAGTTTCTATGTGTTGAATGATGAACTTATTCAAGATGAAAGCTTTTCTATTCCTTATAAAATCACTTACAAAGATAACCAGGTCGTTCAATGTGAAACGCCTGAAAGTGGAGATCTTTATATTGATTCTATTCAAAGGCTATTTCCACCTCAAATACAAAATCATATCTTAAATCACTCATCCCATTCATTTGATTTAAGTCAACAAATTCAAGAGCACTATGCTTATCTTCCTTCACCAGATACAGCTCATACTGTCTGTTATTAAGCTTACTATAACGAACAGTTTAAAACTTATTAATGAATAAAATCTTTGTATAGTATTTATTCTCTATACAAAGATTTTCGTTTTTTCATCTTTTGTTATTATGGGATACACAAATATATGATATAGTTTGGAAAAAGGAGATGATGTGTCGGATTTATATTTTGTATTAGTTGGATGTGTTATTCTTATATGTATTTTATTAAATCGTTTTTTAGATAAATTGGCTATTCCTTCTCTTTTGTTTTTTATTCTTTTAGGCATGCTTTTAGGTGAAAATGGTATTTTAGGTGTTGTTTTT
The DNA here is from genome assembly GCF_002160725.1 of Massilimicrobiota sp. An142. Taxonomy (NCBI): domain Bacteria; kingdom Bacillati; phylum Bacillota; class Erysipelotrichia; order Erysipelotrichales; family Erysipelotrichaceae; genus Massiliimicrobium; species Massilimicrobiota sp. An142. The sequence goes on from NZ_NFLD01000020.1 coordinate 12,253, forward strand.
AATGATTATCAGATTGCCGAAATGATTTGTTCAACCAGTTTGATATTCATTATGTTCTTTGGTGGTTTTGGAACCAATTTGAAAGTAGCCAAACCAGTAATTGTCAAATCTATTGTCTTATCAACACTCGGTGTCTTATTAACAGCATTGCTGGTTGCGGGATTTGTTTATTATGTTTTGGATTTATCATGGTTACAGAGTTTATTAATTGGATCTGTCATTTCTTCTACTGATGCAACATCTGTCTTTAATATTTTACGTTCTCGTCATTTATCTTTAAAGTATGGAACAGACTCCTTGTTGGAAATTGAATCAGGATCGAATGACCCAGTTTCATATATGTTAACAATATCTGTGATTATGATTATGACAGGACAAAACATATCTTTACCAGTTATGATTTTTCAACAAATTATCTTTGGTTTATTATGTGGTTTTTGTATTGGAAAAATCATAGTGAAAATTTTAAATGAAGTTCATGTCAATGAAAGCTATGAAAATACAGTTATTATTTTTGCGAGTAGTATTATCACTTATGCTTTTTCTAATCTGATTGGTGGAAATGGGTATTTAAGTGTTTATATTTGTGGCATCATTTTAGGTAATAGTTATATTCCCCATAAAAAAGACATGGTTCATTTTTATGAAACTCTTACAAAAATGGCACAAGTCTTAATCTTCTTTTTACTAGGATTACTTGTCACACCATCCGAACTTCCAGAAGTTATTATTCCTGCCATTTTGATTATGATTTTCTTAACATTTGTAGCTCGTCCTTTATCTATTTCTGTACTCCTTGGTATGTTTCGTTCACCATTGCGACAAATGGCCGTTGTATCATGGGCAGGATTAAGAGGTGTTGCATCAATCGTCTTTGCGATATATGCTGTGCTTTATCAAGTTGATTTACCATTTGATTTATTTAATCTTGTCTTTTGTATTGTCTTATTTTCACTTTCTATTCAAGGCTCACTTCTACCATGGATTTCAAAGAAATGTCATATGATCAACCCACAAGTTGATATATTACGTACATTTAATGATTATCAGGAAGATAATGATATGTGTTTTGTGAAAATGAAAATAGGTCATCATCATCATTTTAAAAATCTGAAGCTTAAAGATATTAATGCTGATGATTTGTTAGTTATTTTAATCGCAAGAGATCACCAAACTTTGATTCCTAATGGTGATACAGAAATATTAGAAGGAGATTTACTTGTTTTAGCCGCAAAGCAATTTGAAAACAGGGAAAACATTCGTTTAGATGAAACCCATATTCATTCATCACATAAATGGAAAGATAAGCTTGTTAAGGATATTTCTTTACCTGCTAAACAGTTAATTATCATGATTCAAAGAAATCATCAATCTATTATCCCTAATGGAACAACGCCTATCTTAGAAAATGATATTCTTGTGACAATTGAAACACAGGATGAAATATAAACATCGAAAAAGACTTCAAAATTCAATTGAAGTCTTTTTATTATTTATAAAATTGAGGTAGGTATTTTTTATGGGCTTCTAGCATTTCATCTAATATCTTTTTAGCAGTGATTTCACTTTGAACAAGAGGGTTAATTGTCATCGCAACTAATGCATCATCATAATTTCCACTTAATGCAACATTTGTTGTTAAAATTTCAAAAGCTTTTAACTGATGAATTAAACCAACTGTTTGTAAAGGAAGCTCTCCGACTGGGATAGGAACAGGTCCATCTTTTGTGATTTTACAGCTCACTTCTACCACAACATCATCAGGCATATTAGAAATAGCCCCTTTATTTAAAGTATCAACAACTTGTATATCACCTTTATCATTATATAATGACGAAATCAAGTTGCAGGCCGCATCACTATAATATGCTCCACCACGTTGTTCCAATTCTTTTGGTTTAACATCAAGATTTTCATCTTTATATTTTTCAAATAATTCTTTTTCAACCTTTTTAACAACTTGTGCTCGACATTGTCCTTTTGCAGCATCTTCCTGACAATGTTCTAACATTTGTTGTTTTTGTAAGTAATAGCGTAAATATCCAATACCTAAATATCCATAACTATTTAAAAACTCTTTTGACCAAGGTATATCTACAATATTTTTCAAAGATTCACTATTTCCCTGATCAATCATTGTTTCAATCAATTTTCGATTCGCATTTTCTCCATTCAATGTAATATCCAATGCATAAATCATATGATTGATACCACCAATTTTAACACCTAATTCATCATTGTCTTGAACATTTAAAATATGTTCAATATCTTTAATCATATTCACTGGTCCATTACATAAACCAATAAATTTCTTCCATCCTGTATGTCTAAAAACAGCTTCGGCATTAATACCTGATGGATTCGTAAATGAAATAATCCATGCGTTTGGACATAATTTTTCACAATCCTTAATAATATCAAAGATAACAGGTATTGTTCTTAAAGCTTTAAACATACCTCCTGGACCATTTGTTTCTTGTCCAATGACACCATATTTTAAAGGAATCAATTCATCTTTTTCTCTCGCATCTAATTGTCCAACTCTAAATTGCGTTGTGACAAAATCTGCATCTTTCAATGCTTCCTGACGATCAAGAGTCATATAAATCTTCATAGGGATTCCTGCTTTTTTCACCATTCTTTTTGCAAGATTTCCTACAATTTCCAACTTATGTTTCCCTTCTTCAATATCAACAAGCCATAATTCTCTAACAGGTAATTCATCATATCTTTTGATAAATCCTTCAATCAGTTCAGGTGTATAGGAAGAACCTCCACCAATTGTTACAATTTTAACGCTTTTCATAATCTTCCTCCTTCAATTGACTCGCTGCATTTCTATCAAGGCAGACAATCACATTTGGATGTCTTTGAATAATAGAGCTAGGAAAATCTGGTGTCACTTCACCATAAATCATTCTTTTCACTAAATCAGCTTTCTTTTCTCCCTTAGCCATCATGATCAGTTGTTTTGCTTTCATGATTGTACCAATTCCCTGTGTGACACCTTGTGTAGGAACATCTTCAATATGATCAAATCCATAATCAAGTGAACTTTCTATAGATTCCTGATGTAAATCCACAACATGACATGCTCCATCAAGTGGACTTCCTGGCTCATTATAAGCAATGTGTCCATCCATTCCAATTCCTAAAATTTGGATATCAATAGGATTGGCATCAATCAAAGATTCATATCTTTGACATTCTTGAATCATATCTTCTTTTGATCCATCTAAAGCATTGATATTTTCAGGTAAAATATCAATGTGGGAAAAAAGTTCATTTTTCATTGCTGATGCAAAACTACGTGGATGACTTGGAGTTAATCCTACATATTCATCTAAATTGAATGCTTTGACCTGACGAAAACTTACTTTTTGAGCCTGATAATTGTCTATAAAATAGCGATAAACTCCAAGTGGTGTTGATCCTGTTGCAAACCCAATAACTGGTTGCGAATGATTTCTAATAAAATGACAGATATATTCTCCTACATAAGCATCAAGATGCTCCTCTTTTTCAAAGACAAGAATTTTCATTTTAAACCCTCCTATTTTATAACTCTCTTCTCACATTAATAGTAACATGATTAAATACGAGAATATACAAAAAAACAAATTTTAATTAATTCTTAATCTCATATCTTTTAAAGTATATTCTTAGACAACTTTTAATAAGTAAACCTAAATATCTTTTCAATATAAATTGACTTTATGACTTATTTATGAAGTTTAATATTGTAAAAGGCATATATATACATTCTTTTTAAGTATTTGTTTTTTTCATCATTCGCTATTACAATATAGAGTATAAGGAGGAATATAAGATATGAGTTTTCAGGAGAATTTTTTATGGGGTGGTGCGATTGCTGCCAATCAGGCTGAAGGTGCATGGAACGAAGATGGCCGTGGACCAGCCAAAACAGATGTCACAACAGGTGGCTCTGTGAAAGAACCAAGATATGTGACATTTATTGATAAGGATGGAAAACCTGGTAAAGTCATCAATGGTCAACCTATCCCAGAAGGCGCAAAGTATGCTGTTTTAGATGATTATTATTATCCTAATCATGATGGTGTAGATTTTTATCATCATTATAAAGAAGATATTGCATTATTAGCTGAGATGGGATTTAAAATGTTTAGACTTTCTATTTCATGGTCACGTTTATATCCTCATGGTGATGAAGATCAACCTAATCCAAAAGGTGTTGAATTCTATCGTTCTGTCTTTTTGGAATGTAAAAAACACGGTATTGAACCATTAGTGACAATCTGGCATTTTGATACACCATTATATTTAGAAGAACATTATGGTGGATGGAACAATCGTCAGCTTATTGATTTCTATGTGCGTTTTGCGACAACTTGTTTTAAAGAATATCAGGGGTTAGTGAAATACTGGCTCACATTTAATGAAATCAATAACACAATTATGATGTTAAATCTTTTTGGAAATCATGCTGGAGATAAAGAACATCAACAAGGTTATCAACAACTTCATTATCAATTTGTTGCAAGTGCAAAAGCAGTTCAGATTGGTCATGAAATTGATCCAAATAATATGATTGGATGTATGATTTGTGGCATTACATTTTATCCAGGAACATGTGATCCTCAAGATATTATGGCTAATCGCCATATGTGGGAAAAGAGTATTTTCTATTGTGGAGATGTTCAATGTAAAGGAAAATATCCAACTTTTGCGAAAAGATTATGGAATGAACATCATGTTCAATTAGATATCACTGAACAAGATTTAGAAGATTTAAGAAATGGTTGTGTAGATATGTATACATTCTCTTATTATATGTCTTCTATTGAAACAACACATGAAACAGATGATATGGTTTCTGGTAACTTTGCTGCGGGAGCTAGAAATCCTTATTTAACATATTCTGATTGGGGTTGGGCACAAGATCCTTTAGGTTTACGTTATTATCTTGAAATGATTTATGACCGTTATGAAAAACCAATCATGGTTGTCGAAAATGGATTAGGTGCTTATGATACATTAGAAGAAGATGGAAGTATTCATGATGATTACCGCATTGATTATTTAAGAGATCATATCAAAGAAATGGGTAAAGCCATTGATAATGGTGTGAATTTAATTGGATATACAACTTGGGGATGTATTGATCTTGTCAGTGCTGGAACTGGTGAAATGAGAAAACGTTATGGATTTATTTATGTAGATAAAGATGATCAAGGGCAGGGCACTTATAATCGCTATAGAAAAGATTCTTTCTATTGGTATAAAAAAGTCATTGAAAGTCATGGTCAGGATTTAGATTAAACAAAAGGGTGTACTCAAAACAAAGAGTACACCTTTTATGTATATAAATCGGGAATTTCTCCCATATCTTCCAAATGAATATGAGAAGCATCAATTCTTACAATAGATTCATCCTGTTGGGCAATTGTGGAAGGTAATGTTCCATTGAGTTGTCCTCTCACACTTTGCGCTCTTAACTGACAGAACTCTTGAAATGTTTCTACCCCTAAAAGATGATCCTGATACGAACAAAATGCAGTCGGATCTTTTTGAATATAAGAATCAATCATTTTTGTAGTATCTTTAACCTTCTTTTCAAAATACCCACTTTCAAAATATTCACTTATGAATTGATCAAAGTATTCGTGGTACTGTTGATAATATTCATCATGTAGCATCACATGATGATACAATGGTCTGTTTAACATGACTTCTTTGGTATAAGGCGTATTTATTGGAAAATTCACATATTGCGTTGTATCATTGCTGGGATTTGGCATTCCTAATGCATAAGTTCCATAAGCTAAATTATAATCCCAAGGAAGCATTGAAATCATACCATCTTCTTCATATAAGAAATAATTATGTCCTGTTGGCCCCAGATAACTATCTAAATTCACCACAAAGACCTGTACAACAAAATATCTTAAAACTTCATCAATATTGACAGCTTTGGTTAAATCTTTATTTTCATCTAATATTTTAAGTGATTGAATTAATCTTTCTTTATCTTCTCTATCAATATCAAATTTCGCATTATCAAAAAGGTTAGGATAAGATTCAATACGGTCATCAATATATTGAAGTGCTAAATCCTTATTAGCTGCATAAACATCTGTATATCCAGGTTTATATAATATGCCATAATCTTTTCCAAAATGTCTTCTTGCGAAAGCTTCTTCTGGCTCTTCGATTGCAAGAAAGAGGCCCCAATCCTGTTGATTGATTGTCACCCAAACATAACTTGTGAGTGGTGTGGGGACTCCCATAAAAGACATCATATCATAGGTCATAAAATTTTTAAGATAAGCATTATCTTGAAAAGAACAGTCTAAAGTAAACTTATCTAATCCATAATAATGATAATTTTCATCATAATGATCAAACTCTATTTTAAGACTAAAACGATCTGATTGATACCTGTCAATCAGTTCTAATGAATTATGACCCTTAACCCTTAATCCAACCATATCAAACTTTTCTCCATCAATCGTTATGGCACAGACATGATAGTCTTTATTTGCTGCCTGATCAAAAAAAGATTCCGGATTATCTAATTCAATATCAATCGTATGAACACGTTGATTATCAAATAGCTTATTCATATATGGTGGAGATGTGTGGGCTGGTTCTATTCCCCAATGATCAAAAAACATAAAGCCAATCGTAAATATAAGTGATATACAGATACAAACAATGACAATGCCATCCATAAACTTACTTTTTATCATAATCTAATTCATATAATCTCCATTATAAGAAACCATCACAGTATAAAGGATGCCTTCCTTCTTGGATAATTCATTGATAAAAAGTGTTTCCTGCTGCTTAAGTCTCACTTCATAATTTAATTCTATGCAATCTGGCTTTATACTTTTACTTTTCAAAGAACAGGCATCTACATGTCTTTGAATAAATTCCATAACCATCTGTTCATGATCTGTATTATCACAATGGACAACTAAAATATAGGGTTTTTGAATATTCTTTTGATTTGAAAAAACAATCAGTATGATTCCTATAAATAGACTGCCAATGACTGCCAGTGGAATAAGTCCTGCTGCCAAAACAATTCCCACCGCAATACTCCAGAAGAGAAAAGCTATATCCATAGGTTCTTTAATGGCTGTACGAAATCTCACAATAGAAAGTGCCCCAACCATTCCTAAAGATAAAATAATATTACTTGTGATTGCTAAAATAACAAGTGTTGTAATCATTGTCAATGCAATAAGCGTTGTCGCAAAGCTTGACGAATACATCAATCCACTATAACTTTTCTTATAAACAAAGAAAATAAACAATCCCATTGTAAAAGCTAAAACAAGCGCAATACCCATATCTAATAATGTCACTGCATTGACATTTTCTAAAAAGTTTGATTTAAAAATATCCTGAAAACTCATCCTTCCCCTTCTTTCTACCAATCCATCATGCGACATTGCGCAAATTTTGAATATGATGATGTTTTTTGTGAAATACCTTGTACTGACATTTTCACAATTTCAGGTAAAAATTCATTATATTTCACTTCTAAGATATAATGATTGTCAATTGGTATTCCATGTTTAAGATTTAAAAAATCCTTTTTATTTTGATATGTACAAAGATGATGATCAATGGTTAATCGAACACGTGATATTTCATAAACATATGCCTGTCTTTGATAAGAAACAATTACACTTGGCTGTAATAATTTTCCTTTGATTTGACTGTAGAAGTCTATCATCAATGGATTTTCACTTTTTAATAGAAAATCAACTTCTCCATTTAAAATATTTTGAACCTGTTCAACAGATAAACGTGCTGTTTGTTTAGCACATAATCCATTATGTTTGATTTTCTTTTCTAAACGTATAAAACTTAAATCATGATTATAATAACGAATGCGAAATTTTTCTCTTTGAGAAACACCAGCCAGTTTTTCTTTTAGAGCCTGGTCATAAGGTGTATCAAAATAGAGACTATGCACATGATAAAAGCCATCTTTTTGACTATATTTGTCTTGTTGAAATAAGACATCAAAGCGACTCGTTAATATTTGAGCTTCCAGTGGATTGATTCTATGTTTCATTTCATGTCGATAAGTGACTGGCTGATACTCAAAAATCATATTTTATCCTCCCCTAGCTGATAAAATGGAACTGATAAACTTTCTACATTTCACTTTCAAATAATACAATCTCTCCACTAATCGCATTCACTTTATAATGATACTTAGCAAATTCATCTGTAAATTCAACAATATATATAAGCTGGTTATCCTGAACATCCAAATCATCACGATATTCATAAACATTTTCTTCAGTGACCTGTGCATGTTGTAAAACTTTTGATTTCACCTGTTCATTTGTTAAATAACCACTATGACTTTCCACACCATCAATTGTAATAGACTTAAAATTCAAATGTTTGTAATGTATCAATGTATTTAAATCGTTAATAGATAAATGAATTAAATCTTCAAAATCATAGTTAGGACTGACATTAATTAATTTTTGTATTAATGTAACTTTTCCAACAGAGATTCCATATTGCTTTGCAAGTGCTTCTCTTTCTTTAGAAAAGTCATAATCCTGAGAAACAACTGAAGCTTCTAATGAATAACCAGATAATATATCTTTCACATCCGTTGCGACATCTTGCTTTAATGCATTTCTTTTTTCTTGATCACTTCCCTGTACACTGACCAAGACTGAATTCTTAGCTTCGCTAATATAGCCATGTTTAAACATACTTCCAATCACAGCATTGACAGCGACATCCAAATCTGTATTTTTTAAATCCATGTCATCTAAAACAAGTACAGCATCATCATTATGACAAATTACATCATCAACACGTCTTTGATTATTGACTTTAAGTTCAATACTTGGATTAACTTCAAATGATATGGAATAAGCATCTTGGGTTTGTAAAGTGATAAATGAAAAGATGCATATACAAGCAATGGTTAATATTGATAACTGCCATTTGATATTGAAATGTTTATTTTTATGTTTGTCTTCTTGAATAGGTTGAACAAATTGAATATCTTCCAGCAGTTTTTCTTTCTTTGAAGGCATATGAATATCTTGAAACTCTTCTTTTATTTGTCTTTTTATATCTTTATTTTTCAAGGCTCATTCCTCCAGACTCTTTCTAATCTTCTTCAAAGAACGGTGATATTTATTAAGAACAGTTGATAATTTTAAATCCATCACTTGTGATATTTCTTTAAAGGTTAAACCCTCTACAACATGTAAGATGATGATTTCTCTTTCCTCCTGACGCAGAATATTCATCATCTTTTCAATCATCATCTTATCATGTATATCATTTATACTTTCATCTACGGAATCAATATGATAATCTACAACTTGTTCTCTGTTTGATTTTCTTAAAGACATATAAGTGATATTTCTAGAGATTGTTATGATCCATGCTTTCGCATGTCCGTTTCCTTTATATAAATGTGCATTTTTATAGATTTGAATAAAAGTATCATGGGTCAGATCTTGGGCATATTCTTTTGCATGAACAATACTATAGATATAACGATAGACTTCATTATACATAAGATCATAAATATCCCCAATCACACGATTATCATCTTTTAATGCTATTAATAAGTTTTCCAGATTGTTCTCTTTTAACATCACTTATCTCTCCCATAATGTTAATATCACATTATATAGATAGTTATGTCTTTCAATCTTTGTAAAGTTTATATTAATTTTATGTTAATTAATCATCGTAATTAGAATTATCATTTGTATCGTCATAATTAGAATTCTGTTGTGAATCATAATTAGAGTTTTGGTCATAATTTGAAGACTGGTTATTGTTTGAACTTTGATTATAGTTAGAATTCTGATCATAGTTAGAATTTTGTGAACCAGTATTCGTATTTTGTGATCCAGAACTTGTATTTGTTGACGAATTTGATGATTGATTTGAATTATAGTTCGAATTATCATAATTTGTATTATCATAATTTGTATTCTTATTTGATGATGAATTTGAAGTTGCTGGCTTGCTTGAGCTTGATGGCTTACTTGAACTTGATGACTGGCTTGAACTTGATGACTGATTTGTGCTTGCCGGTTGACTTGTTCCATAATTTGATGTATCGTAATTTGTATTGTCATTATTTGTATTTTGTTTTGAATTTGTATTTGTAGATGCCTTTGGTTTTTCAGGTTCTACTTCTCTTTCTACGACACCTTTTGTAGCACTGACTTCATATTCATATTCACTTTGATTATACTGAAATTCAATATCATAAGTCAGGACACCATTTTCTGTATCATAATCAATTTCTAGATTTTTTATCTGATCTTGAGTCAATGACGCATTTTTTAGTGCAATATTTAAAGCTTCATCACGACTAATATATTGTTTTGTACTGACTGTTCCTACCATATTTTGATTGTTTTGATCATCATCTATTGATTGATGAATTAAAATAAGATCCTGTGCATTTAATTTCACTAAGTCTTCTACAGTATATTGTTTTTGTGTCTGATCATCATCCATAATATCTTCTATCAGATTAGCTTTACCATAAGAAATACTATATTTCTTCATTAAATTCTCTATATCATCATCAATATCAATATTTTGTGAATATATAGCTCCTTCAATAGAATAATTCTGTAATGTTGTATAAATATATTGACTTAATTCTTCTTCTAAAGCTGTACGTTTTGTTTCATCATCATTTTCCACTGATAATAAAACTGTATTTTGATTGGCATTTAAATAACCATTTTTAACTAATGAACCTAATAATGCATTTAATGCAACATTGGCATCTGCCTGTTTTAAATCCATATCCTGTAAAACTTTTTTGGCATCATCATTAACTGCAATAGCATCTACAACTTTATGATCATCATCTAATTGTAATTGAATACTTGGATTGATATCCAAAGTGACAAGACTTGTATATTTTTGTACATTTTGACCACTTCCGCATCCTGTCATTAAAAACATTGCTAATAAACTTATTCCCCATAATTTTAATTTTTTCATTTTTTTCAACTCCTTTACCCTATCAATGCATAAGAATCCTTTTTTATCACATAAAAATTGAAAAAAATAAAAAAATGATTTCAAAATTGATTTGAAACCATCTTTTATGCCTTATTCCTGTTGAAATTCTTCCAATATTTTTAATGAACTACTTGTTCCTATACGACTGGCTCCAGCTTCAATCATAGCTTGACAAGTTTTCCAATCACGTATTCCTCCAGCAGCTTTGACTTTCACTTCATTACCTACTGTTTCTTTCATTAAACGCACATCTTCTACAGTTGCTCCTGAAGTGCCAAAACCTGTACTTGTTTTGATATAGTCTGGTTTAACCTCTTTAGCAATTTCAGCTATTTTTACAATCTCTTCCTTTGTTAAATAACAATTTTCAAAAATAACCTTACAAATCACCTGATTTTCATGACACAGTTCAACAATGCTTCTCATTTCCTGTTCAATATAATTCCAGTCATGCATTTTTGCTTTACCTATGTTTATCACATAATCTATCTCATCTGCACCATCATCAATAGCCTGCTTTGTTTCAGCCAATTTGATATCTAGTGTTGTTTGTCCTAAAGGAAAAGAAATAGCTGCTCCCACATGAATATTTGTTCCTTGTAATAACTCTTTACATAACTTTACAGGTTCACTATTAATGGCTACCATTGCCGCCCCAATACTTTTTGCTTCATTACATAATTGAATAAAATCATCTCTTGAGGCATAAGCCTTTAAAAATGTATGATCAAATATACGCGCAAGTTCTTCTTTTGTCATGATGTATACCTCCTATTGATTCTATTATATCATGAGGTATAAAAAAAAGAGATAGTTTCATTCCTATCTCCAAAAATTAGCATTTCCACTACCAAGAGAAACAACTTCAAATTTGGTAGTATATGAAGTTCCTCCACCAAAATATTTATTTCCAGAACCTTCACTACCATTAAAAATATCTATCTTATTTCCCTTAATAGCTCCACCACGATCCACAACAATTCCATAAATAGTTCCTTCTGTATTCAAATTATGATTTGAAATTTTAATCACAGTTCCAAATGGAATAGAACGATCTGCCGCTAAACAATAATATTTCTTTCCATTATAATATAAATATGGCGAATTTGTATTATTGACACCACTTGTAGGTGATAGCTTAACCCCTGATGATGAAGTACCTCCACATCCTGTACAATCTCCACCATATAGAGTTAAACGACCAGTAAACGTTGTTCCTTCAAGGACACCACCATATTGAATAATCTTATCCACTGGCTTTTCAATAATTTCTTCTTTAATCATTTGTTTATTTGTTTCTTTTCCATTGGCATAAGTGAAAAGATAAGTTCTTTTTGCTTTTCCATCTTTTCCTTCTTGAACAACTGTTTTTGTCCAGCTTCCACTACCTTTTGTTTTTGTTGAGTATGGTATTTTCTCTATTTTTTCTACTGTTTTTGTTTCAACTCTTGTGATTTCAATATAATCATCTTGTTGAACAATCTCTTCTTTATCTTTATTTAAAGTATCTTTTGTATCTAACTCAACATTCAATTCATTTAAGACATTTGATACTGTATCCTGCTTGACCAAATAATCCTTTTCTTCCTGCAATCCATCTTTTAATGTAATGTCTACAGTTGGAATAAAATTCGTAATCTGATTGACGGCTCCAGATGATACAGTTGCTAACATAATAACAACGTATACAACCGCCATTGCTAAAATTCCTTTTGTTCGGCTATCAGCCGAGACAATCGCCTCTTTAGCTTTGTTTAACATAAAATATCCTCCTTATTTAATCCCAAACATTTTTTTGGCATTAAATGTTGTGATTCTAGCAACGTCTTCTATCTCCATGTTCTTTAGCTTTGCTATTTCCTGGGCAATATACACAACATTTGCTGGCTCATTCAACTTTCCTCGAAATGGGTGAGGTGTTAAATAAGGGCAGTCCGTTTCAATCATCAAATGATCTATATCAATTGATTTCGCAACTTCCTTAGGGACTTTTGCATTCTTAAATGTCACGGGTCCAGCTAACGATATTTCAAAACCTATATCAACATAGCGTTTTGCCATTTCAGCCGATCCACTATAACAATGCATAATGCCATAATGTGCAGTTTGTTTTAAGATATTGTAAGTATCTTCATAGGCATCTCTAGCATGAATCACAATGGGCTTTTGATATTTTTTAGCAATTTCAATTTGCTTTATAAAAATATCTTTTTGCTTTTCATGAGGGACTTCTTCCCAATAATAATCTAAACCTATTTCTCCTAAAGCCACTACACATGGGTCTTGAAGCAATTTTTCAATTTCATTTAAATCTTCATCAGTTGTATCCTTACAATCATTAGGACTTATTCCGACTGCTGCATAAATAAATGAATACTCATGAGCTATCTCAACAGCCTTCTTTGATGACTCTAAATCATATCCTACAACAACCATATTTTCGACTTGATGATCTAAAGCATTTTGAATAAATTGATCTCTATCAGGATACAATTGTTCACTATTTAAATGTGTATGTGTATTGAAATACATCTCCATCACCCTGAGGCATAATAACAAATATTTAAAGCTTTGTCAAATTTCTAAAATAACAATTATACAAATATTCCCTTTTTATCGACATTTTTCTTATTTCAAAGTATCCTCATTTGTTAATATAACAAATAGATAAAACTTTGCTTTTGAAATATTCCAAGTTATCAATTATGCTCTTATCATGTCAAAAAACGTTGAAATCACAGACATCATATTTATAGTATGTCTATTTCTCAATCATTTAATCATATTTTCATTATCATATAATATCTATTCAAAAAATAAAAAAAGCCCGTGCAAATGTAATGAATTTTGTACGAGCTTTTGCTTTTTCTATTCTGCTGTCTGCTATAAAGTAGGGCTTAGGTATTTGCTATTGATTAAATAGTAGTTATCTGTCCCATACAGTAACACTTTTATAGCACAGTATCATTTTTACAATGTTATTTTATTATCATATAGATATAATCTTAATACTCCTATACCTCTGGATTACCACTATTCATAGCTTCGTCGATATTCGTCTGTACTGTCGCTTTAGTTCTAATATAGGAATACTACTATTTTCACTCCAGCTTTTAGGATTTTACGCATAACACGTTTTTTTATCCTATCATTTAAAATCTTCTTCATTCTTACTGTTTTTTACGTCGAAACAGTGTAATTAACAGGACATTAATAGCAGAGAAAATGGACATTGTCAACCATGCAAAGAAGTTTGTTGTATCTCCTGTTTTTACGGCTATCTGTACATTATCCTTTTTATCTGTCATATCATTCGTGACATTGTTATCTTTATTTGGTGTCTGTGTATTCTTTTTCTCTTTGACTGTTACAGTGATAGTTTTTGTAACTGAAGCCCCTTGGCTGTCTATCACTTTATAGGTCACTTCGTATGTGCCAGATTGTTCGGTATCGACATTATTTTTAATCACTTCAATTTTATCAGTAACGTCGCCATCTTCCTTATCTATAGCCGTCACATCTTTCTTAGGATCAAATGTATCACCAACGGTCAATGTCTTATCCTCTACACTAATTACTGGTACACGATTAATCATAAACATGGCTGAAACGACTTTAATTCTAATATCGACTTCTACAGTCTGATAGTTTGTGGTATCCTCCGGAATAAAGGTTGCCTTGAATGTCTGCGTTCCCAAATCGTTGGCAATCTGTGTACTATCATTCCATGCAAACCCGTCTGGAAGCGTAACAGCAGATAAAGCTTCTCCCTGTTTAATAATTAAGTCTTCTGGCAATGTATATGTTGGTACTGCTTTTGTGATTTCAAAAGTCTTTTCCGTTTCTATAGCATTATAATTGTCATCTTCCTGCACAGCTACAACAACCTTGTAGCTTCCCACATTAACAGGTGCTTTATCAAGTTTTTCCCAGCCGTTTCCATCTTTTTGATACCATGTGAATGTAACGTCCTTTGTGCTTCCTGTTTTTACTACATCCGGATTGCTTACAGCACTTTTGTCATATTCTTTATCCAAAGATGAATTTGTGATGGCTACTGTACTATCTGCTTTTAGAACCGTCACTAAAAGACTGCGTTCCACATAATGACCTTGTGCATTATATCCTGTAACATTTTTAAAATCATATTCTTTTTCATAGGCTGATATATCAAAACGAGCAAAATAGTTTTGTTTCCCTACAGATACAAGAGTATCACCATCAGTCCACACCCAGCCTTGTGGTAAAGAAACATCAGACAGTTTTTTTCCATAGACAGCTGTCAAGTTGGTAGGCTCTATGATAACAGTATTGCCATCTTTATAAGCAGTCGCTTCTGGCAAAGTAATGTTTACATCCTCTGTTGGTGTACCGCTGATTGAAAAGCCATTATCCGTTTCTGTTACGTGTAATCCGTTTAGACCTTGAAGATTTGTAAGATAATCTTCTAGCAGATAATATCCATCCTGTACAGTTATTTCAATCGTTGAAACTTCATCCCCTATTGCTATAACTTGTTCAGCATTCCCCGACGTTATTTTCAAACCAGTATTTTCAACAACTTTTACTGTGTAATTTGTTTTACACGTTGCCATTGTTGCATAGGTCATTCTTTCATTGGAATCAGTCGTTTCCAGCCATACCTTACAATTTTCAAAGCTATCTACATTCATATCGGCCGCAGTAATTGTCTGTGTTCCACTGACAGATTTTGCGTAAGCTCCATTACTGTTCTGTACAACCAAATATGTACCTTGTAGTACATTACTCACATTTACTTGGGACTTATCATAAGTTATTTCTGCCGTTCCTAGTGAACTGGAAGCATAACGGAGCGTAAATGCACCGTTCCCATCCACATCTTCTAACGTCATTGATCCATCTATTGTTGCTGATGGAACAGCCGACGCAAAAAGGATAGTTGATGAATTCAGTTCAAAGGCGGGTCTTATATGCTCTAATGAAGCATTATCTGTTCGAGCTCCATTAAAAGCAGGATAATTAGCAGAAGGCCACGCAGTCAAAACATTACTTCCATCATTTGGATCATCATTACTAACAAAAGGTGATCGAATCCAAAATAATTCAAGAACAGATTCACCCCAATAACTTGGATCTATACGAAGACCCTCATTTAAACCATTTCTGCTATTCTTTCCTACAGTAATGTACTTATAATCTTCTTGATCCCCATAAGCAAGATATAGCTTATCCGTTGTAGAATAAACACTGTTGTTTTTCGTATCATTGGTGTAAATCGTTGTTCCATTCATTAGTGCCTGTTCTGTCCCCGTAAAAAAGGAAGTTTCCAATCCTTTTAAAGTAACATTCCTTATATAACTCGCCCCATAATGGTTCGGGAAAACTTCAGCTGGATTTCCATCTAAATAGGTACAGTTCCAACTGCTATCATATGCTTTATTGATATCATAGTTTGATTCAAATTGTATCCCCTTTCCCATAGAACTTGCAGAAAATAACGTTAAACTATTATCATCTTGACTTCCTGCAATCCACCATTCCTGATTATTTTCTCCAAAGTAGACCTTTGCCGCACTGATTGAACCATCCGTATCATCGGTATTGAATGTTTTTAATTCATCTACCGTTGCATACTGCGTAATATCTGGAAGACCAGCGGCATAGACTTCCGTGTTCAGTTGAAGAATTGCCATTGTTATCAGAGCTGCAGCCATGAAAAATGCTCCAATTCGTTGTCTTATGTGTTTTCGTTTCAAATCATATTTCTCCTTTCTTTTTCTGTAGAATTATCTGTTCTTCTATTAAAGGATGTCCTGCCAGAATGTTTCAGATTTCATAACACAAAAAACGCTTTTATACCTATTTTTATTATACAAAAATAGATAAGATATATCTATCACCCGTTTTAGCCCTATAAATGGGTAATGCTCACCTGAATATAGGTGAGCATTTCTTATTTTAGCATATATTGTTTTAAGGCTTTTCTGTTTTCTACATGTAGTTTTTTTATAGCCTGTGAGATATGATTTTTGACGGTGTTAGAGGAAATGTTTAAATGTTTAGCAATTTCTGAATTTGTCCATCCTCTAGCAGCAAGCATTGCGACTGCAAATTCAGTTGTGCTTAAATCATCTGCTACTTCATGACCCGTTACAGGGTTATGAATCTTTCTCCACCCAGCAGAAAACTCATAGGTAATAGAGATAATACGTTTAAAATCTTCTGGCCATTTTGGCTTAATGACGGCTTCTAGCATACCACCTAAAAGTCCATGATGTTCACCGAATCCTTCAATCAAATCATCTGGGCGTGCGAGTTCCCAAGCAATCAAGAGATGATTTTCTGCTTTTTCTAACTGTTTGAGGCTCATATAATCCATAACAGCTGCCAAATGCAGATAAATAGCAGGGATTGGATATTGATTGGCTCCCATTGCTAGTGCAGCTTCTATCATTCCGATACTTTTTTCATAGTTTTTCTGCAAATAAAGATAATGTGCTTCCACATATAGTGCAAAAGATCTTAATCCAAAAGGTAAAATCGGTATAAATTCTTGCATGGATGGTATATCTTCTGGAAGTGGTAAATGCAAAAGAACTGCTGCTGCCATCGCAATAAAAGCATCAATGACTTTGATTTGTTGAGCTCTTTCTTTATCCTCTTTTAATGTACTTTTAATCTTTTCTAACACTTGTCTGGCCTGTTCAATTTGTCCTATGGATAAATTTGAAAAAGCATAAATCAGACAAGCTGATAGACGTAACTCCGTATTTGAACAAGTCAAATATTGTTTAGCCATTTGTGCTGACATTTGAGGATTTCCACGAAAATAATAATATTCAGCATATGCAATATCTTTTCTAGCTCCTTCTTTCATCTTGCTTATGATTTTTTTACACTCACCTGGCTGGAAAGATGTATTCATGAGTGGCATGAGATTTTGAAAAGATGAATTTCTATATATATTATTTCCTTCTTTTCTTCTGGGATCTTCTGGTTTTATTGCATCACACGGAATTTCCCAAACATTTCCAGATTTTCTTGCTCCTGTAATGCGTCCGTTTGAACAATATCTCTGTATAAGTCTTGTTGATACATTCCATTTTTCTGCTGCTTCTTTTACAGTCATAAACTCCATCTTTAATCGTCTCCTTTATGACGAACAGTTTTATTTCTATTCGCTTCCTTATATTCATTTATACGTCATTTTTCTTTTATTGACAAGCCTATTATTCATCTTATCAATTATTTCTATATGTTAAAATTCAATTTTGACAACAAAAAAAGAGGCAATTTTGCCTCAATTATCCTTTAAAATCAAAATGTTGGAATACATCACTAACAGGTAAATCATTTTCAATACTTTCAATTGTATATGCTAATAATTCAGCTACACTGATTTGTACTAATTTATCAAAACGTTTTTCTTCTGGAATAGCAATTGTATCTGTAATAATAACTTCTTTTGCGACACAATCTTTTAATCTATCTACTGCCGGTCCTGATAATACACCATGAGTACAAGCAATATAAACATCTTTAGCACCTTTTTCTTTTAAGATTTGTGCTCCAGCTACAATTGTACCAGCTGTGTCAATCATATCATCAATTAAGACACAATTCTTACCTGCAACATCCCCAATAATACCCATAACTTCCGCAACGTTTGGTTTAGGGCGTCTTTTATCAATGATAGCAATTGGACAATCCAATGCTTCTGACATTTTTCTAGCACGCGTTGCTCCTCCATGATCTGGTGATACAACACATAAATCTTCAATATTTTTATTTTTAATATATCTACAAATAAGAGGTAAAGCTTCCATTTCATCAACTGGAATATCAAAGAATCCCTGAATTTGACGTGCATGTAAGTCTACTGTCACAACTCTATCAACCCCAGCTACTGTTAATAAGTCAGCAACTAAACGTGATGTAATTGGTTGTCTTGGCTTTGCCTTACGATCTTGTCTAGCATAACCAAAATATGGTATAACTGCTGTAATTTCTTTTGCTGATGCACGTTTTAAAGCATCAGTTAAAACTAAAATTTCCATTAAGTTTTCAGTCACTGGATTTGATGTTGATTGTACAATAAAGACATCTTTTCCACGTACTGATTCTTCAATTTCAACTAAGATTTCACCATCTGCAAAATGATGAACTTTACTTTTCCCAACTTCTGTCCCTAAAATATCAGCCATTGAATGAGCTAATTCCTGATTAGATGATAAAGCAAATATTGTTATGTTATTTTTCATTTTTACCCCATATTCTCCTTATTTTTTATTTTTATTTCGTCTTTCGTATTCTTTTTCACGTATTTCTTTTAATATCTTACTATAACCTTGTTTATTTTCCTGTCTAGCTCTCGCAATTGCCATCGCATCTTCATCAACTTCTTTAGTAATTGTTGATCCTGCTGCAATATATGCGTTCTTTCTCACTGTGACAGGAGCTACTAAATTGGTATTACATCCAATAAAGACATTATCTTCAATCTTTGTGAGTGATTTATTTTTACCATCATAGTTAGATGTAATTGTTCCACAACCAAAGTTAACATCTTGACCAACCTGAGCATCTCCTACATAAGTTAAATGTGAAGCCTTGCTTCCTGCACCAAAGTCAGCTTTTTTCATTTCTACAAAGTTACCTAAATGTGCATTCTCATGAATATGACAATTTGTTCTCAATCTTGCATATGGTCCAATATCTACACCACTTTCAATAATTGAATCACTTAAAACAGAGAATTTAATTTCAACATTATCTTTAATTTCCATATTTGTAAATTCACAATATGGTCCAATATGACAATGACTTCCAATCACTGTTTTCCCTTTAATAATACATCCTGGTTCAATAATTGTATCGTGTCCAATCACAACATCTCTACCAATATACGTATTAGATGGATCAACAATCGTCACTCCATTTAAAAGATGTTCACGATTAATACGATCTCTTAAAAACTGTGTTGACTGAGCTAATGCTACGCGATCATTAATACCACCAACTTCATCAAAATCATTAATCTTATAAGCATCTACTTTTAAACCTTGATGATTCATGATTCCAATAACATCAGTCAAATAATACTCATTTTGCGCATTATCATTTGTCACTTGACTTAATGCTTCAAATAATGCTTTATTGTCAAAACAATATTCTCCAGTATTCATTTCAGTAATATCTTTTTGACTTTCTAATAAATCTTTAAATTCCACAATTCCTGTGACTTGACCATTTTCTTTAATAATTCTTCCATAATGCGTACTTGGATCACAATCAGCACTCATAATTGTTGCCTGATTATGATGTTCTTGATGATACGCAATAAATTCTTTTAATGTTTCTTTACGAATCAATGGTGCATCACCACATAAAACAAGAGTCATTCCATCTCGATTAGCCAAAATATCTTTAGCCTGCAATACAGCATGACCTGTACCAAGTTGTTCTGTTTGATCAACAAAAGTGACATCATCCACAATTGCTTTGACTTGATCAGCTTCGTGACCAACAATCACAATTGTTTCATCTACACCTAAAGCCTTTAATTCATCTACAACATGATTAATCATTGGCTTATATAATACTTCATGTACTACTTTTGGTTTATCAGACTTCATTCTTGTGCCTTTACCAGCAGCCAATACAATAGCATATACTTTCATTTTTTTCTCTCCTTATCGCCACTATTCTAACAAAAAAATATATAAAAAAAAAGAGGAAACAGGGAAATACTTTCGTTCATACCCATATTTTTCCATACTTTTTTACAAAAACAAAAGTTAGTTATTTATAACTTCAGTGAATCCTTATTTAAAATCTCTGTTTTTCTGACAAAAGCATATCTATTCAAAAAGAACTGATACCCTTTTTCTAACAACTCCTGATCTTGAGTTAAACCAAATACACAAGAACCACTTCCAGACATTAAAGCGCCATCAAACCCTAATTCTTTCATTTCTTCTTTAATTTTTAATATATCAGGGACTATCTTTAAAGATGGTTCTTCTAGAGTGTTTCCTAAACATTTGACAACCCCCTGATAGTCATTATTTTCAATAGCTTCTTTCATATCCATGATTGGAGGATGCTCAGCATTTTTTAAGTCTAACATACCAAATGATTTTTTTGTGGATACTCCTTTTTTAGGTTTAACCAACAGTACATAACAATGAAAATCCTTTGAAATAAATTCAAGCTTTTCTCCAATTCCTTTCACTAAAGCTGTTTTTTCATAAATACAAAATGGTATATCTGCTCCTACTTCTTTACCAATATCAGCCAATGTTTCCAATGATAGATTTAATTGAAAGATTTGGTTCATCGCTTTTAAAACAGCTGCACCATCCGCACTTCCTCCAGCGAGTCCTGCTTGTGTAGGAATATGTTTATAAATATGAATCTTGACTCCATAAGGAATTTGATAACGTTCTATGAGTAACTGTGCAACTTTATACATGATATTTCTTTGATCTGTTGGCATACGATTGGTATTTGCAGTGATTTGAATACCATGATCAATCTTTTCAATATAAATTAAATCATGTAATGTAATAGGTGCCATGATCATCTCTAAATCATGATACCCATCTTCTCTTTTTCTGACAACATCTAATGCTAAATTGACCTTTGCATAAGCTCTTATTTTCATTTCTCTCATCCTCTCGTTGGATATATTTTTCTGGCGACACCTCTTGTATCAATACCACCCATACCACTTTGTTTATGCGATGTATGATTGATAATATCTTCAATATCACAATAATTTCTCACACTCTCATTAGCTACCAGACTGGCAATATAAACAGGATCTAAAGCATGAATATTCATACGTTTAGGACTGGAAGCAAAGTTAGCTCCACTCGCCAGTAACATTTCATAATACGATTGACATGCCCCAGCAATAATAATTAAGGCATCTTTGTCACTTTGATATAAACGTGCTTTTTTCACTGCTGCCATATAATCTAAAGAATGTTGATAATTCTGTCCTATACTTTTATCGGCATTCTTTCTTAATGCATCATGTCCAGTAATGACTAAAATCTGAGGCTTGTGTTTCTCTAATAATTCTATCACTCGATCAGGCATCTCACTTTCTTTCATATAATAACAATCAGCCCTAATCTTTAATTCCTCATATTTCTTTTGACACATCTTCAAATATTTTTCATCACCATCAAGATGTAAAACTTTTCCTCTGATCACTGGATGTCTTTCCATCACAAAACCATCTTCTAACTGTGGCTGAACTTCACTCAACTCTAAATCATCCAACTCACTATCTGCAATCAACCTCAGTTCTACACCTCTTAAATAATAAATATTATCTTTAATATCAAAAATCTCAAATAATATATCGCGATTATATTTTTTCCTGACAACATAATCTCCAATTTTCATAAACCTCACCCATATATCATATGAATTTATAAATAATGTGTGAGTTTTATATAATCTTCAACACTTAATTGTTCTGGTCTTGTTTTTAAATCAATATCACATTCATTTAATATTTTTTCTGTATTTTCTAAAAACAAATCTTTTAAATTATTATAGATTGTTTTTCTTTTTTGTGTAAAAGCCTGTTTTAAAATCTGTGTTAAAAGTGGGTTGTATGTCTTTTCCATCATAATAGATAAAATTGCACTATCGACTCTTGGAGCAGGTGAAAATACATTTTTAGAAATTGTCATATCTAAAGAAGCTTGACCAATACTTTCTATCATAAAAGTCAATGGACTATGATAAGAAGCATCTGTTAATTTCAGTGCCACTTCTTTTTGAACCATAACATGTATACTATCAACATCAGCCTGAGACGTGATAATATGTTCTAAAATATCTGATGTAATATAGTATGGTAGATTTGCTACAATACAAACCTTTGAATATTGTTGTCTATAATGATTAACTATTTGTTTTAAATCAACTGTTAAAAAATCTTGAAAAATAATCTCTACATTTAAACATTCATTTAATGATTCTTCTAGAACAGCTTTTAATCTTGTATCAATTTCATAGCTCACAACATGACCAGCCTGATAAGACAATTGTTCTGTTAAAGCTCCTATTCCAGGACCAATTTCAATAACACAAGTTTGTTGATCAATAGGCGTACAAGCCACAATTTTTTGAATGACATTTAAATCTATTAAGAAATTTTGTCCAAACTTCTTTGTGGCTTTCATATTGTATTTTTCTAATAAATACATTGTATTCGCTTTTTTTGCAATATCTTTCATTCTCTCACCTAAAACCTATTATAATCTAATTTCATCCAAAAGAAAAGCAACCTATTTCAGGCAATAAAAAAAGTATCAATCTTAACCCAAAGTTTTGAATGATACTTTTTGAAACTGCCCTCAACTCCACATTATTTGAGAATTGATTTTTTGATTAAAATATATTTAATAGATGCATATAGGATTGTCGCTAATGCTATAATCAAAAAGAAATAATGAGATACAAATCCTAGAAAAGTATTTGTATAATTTGAAAGGGGAAAGATTGAAAAAAAGATAACAAATAAACAAGCTAAAATACAACCATGTTGAAATTGTAATTGTGCATCTCTTATCAAATCTTCTCTTGTGACTTTGATCTGTGATATTAATGAAGCTTGATCTGTATAAAAAATAAATTCACCGTTATTTCTAAAACTGACAGGCACATTTGTAAATAATGTCCATCCCTGATCTTTCATATCTTGAATATATGTCTTTTCTAAAGAATCATCTTTGAATCTTTGATATTCAACAAGATATCCAATCTGTTTTTTATCTGATTTTTTAAAAGTAAAAACCATAAAATGTAATGGTGGAAATAATATAAATGGAACGATTGATTTTAAACAATAGCCTTTTGTCGCTTTTTTATTGATATATCTTTGAATGGCAGTCATGCCCATATCACTCTTTACACTTAGCATAATAACGCCTCCCCGTCTTTATGATTTATAATAATTGAATATGACTTTTATAAGCTCTACCAATTTGTAATGTTTCAGCATTCTTTAATAAAACATGATCAGAAAAAATATTTTGGATCCATTGTTTATTGACAATAAATGATTTATGAATTTGGATAAACTGTGATGATTGAATTGTATCTAGAAAAGCTTTTAAGTTTTTTCTTTCTACCATTGTCCCATTAATAGAATGAATGATAATCTGATGTCTTAATGATTCTACATAATAGATATGCGATAAACGAATCTGAGATACAATACCATTTCTCTGGTATTGATAGTATTGAAATTTATCTTGAATATCATGAAGCATAGTCACTTCATACTTTTTGAAGTCTTCTGTTAATGACTCTTTTGAAAAATAAAGATTCACTTTTAATCTCATACATTCACTAATCAAATCATAGTCTTTAGGACCAATGACATAGTACAATGCATAATCAAAATGTGGTTGTTCTTCAATCAGTTTTAAATCTTCCCTTTGGTGGATTTCAAAAATGTAAATATCCTGATGCGTATTTTTTGAATAAGAAACAATTTGATATTCTAACTGTTCTTTTTGAAAGAACTTTTCAAATAATTGTTGAATCACTTGATTATTTTTTGAAGAAATGCTAACTCTAATCATTTTGACTGCTCCTTATCTATTCTTTCTAAGTAATAAGAAAGATGTTCATGAGAATGTAATGCATCCAAGATATGATAACCATCTTTAAAATGAATACCTTGTTCCTTCATGAAATCAACAGCCTGATTAAAATCTTTTCTGCCTGATAATGTTAAAGCTATAAAACTATATATAGAGCCATCATACATATGCACATGAAACCAGACATCATAGCCAATGGCTCCATAAGGTAAACGTGGAACTTTCGCATATGTGATGGCAATATAATCAATCTGACTGAGTTCTATTGTCATTTGATATTCTATACGATGTGTATGCAAAAGATGTTTAAAGAAAGACGAAATCTTCATCAGCATATTATCATGATAAGTGTATTGTAAAACATTTTGATCAACTTTCCACATCAACTCACAATAACTGATACCTGGAAAAACAATCAATATTCCTACCAAAATAATCAGTATACCTACAATTTGCATTCCTTCCCATGCATCAGCAATAAATATACTGACTCCAAAAGCACAAATAAACAAAACATATGTGAAAGCTGTTTTGATTTTAGGTCTACCTACAATATATTTCATTAATGATTCCTCCTTTTTATATAACTTTAAAATCTCATTCTAAATAATTCATTATTAGCATTGAAAACTTCAAATTCATCATCTTTACAGTTCAAATGCTCCACAACAAATGCTTTGATTTGTTCTTTAGATAAAGAGGATCAACCTCTCACTGATTTTTGACCATAATGAGTCCATCTTCCCATTTGATTGAATACTTTCAAAGAAATATTATCTGCATTTTTAAAAACAATAAAATAATCGAATTCTGTGTTTTCATCTAAATGCAATTGAAAAGTGCCAAGAAACGGTTTTAATTTGGATAGAAATGTTTTTTTCATATTTCCTCTCTCCTTTCACTTTTCATTTTATGCCTTTTTATACCATTGTAAATAGATATGACACCAACGACATCTTATAGACTTATTCTACTTTATTTTATAGTTGAAATCATTTATAATTTGTTGTGAGGTAAAATATTATGGATAGAAAAGAAAAAATTATTGAAGAAATCAAAAAAAGCGATAAGCCTATATCAGCATCTACACTGGCAAAAAAACTTGGCGTTTCCAGACAAATCATTGTCGGTGATGTGGCATTAATACGTGCCAGTGGAACCAATATTATTGCGACACCAAGAGGTTATATATTAGATTCTAAACAACAAAATCAAACTTATACCATTGCGGTCAATCACTCTCAAGAACAAATGGCTGATGAATTATATACGATTGTGGATTTAGGTGGATGTGCTATTGATGTTATTGTGGATCATCCTGTCTATGGACAACTCACTGGTAAATTACATTTATCATCTCGTTATGATGTTGATCAATTTATAAAAAAAGTCAATAACAATCAGGCTAAACCTTTAAGTCAGTTAACTGATGGTTTGCATTTACACACGATTCAATGTCCAAATGAAGACACATATCAACGTATTGTCAGTGCATTAGATGAAAAAGGATATTTATTTAAGAAGGAGATTTAATTCTTCTTTTTTTATTGACACATTTTCTTTTTTGAATATAATAAGTCATAACATGTGTCTTGACACATTAATTGACAAGGAGATGTAGAAATATGAAATCACATAAACATATGCAAGTGCTCGTTTTAGCTTCATTATTAATTGCTGTAGGAACAGTCATTCCTATGTTAATGCCTAAAATTATTGTTGGACCAATGTCTTTTACCTTAGCTTCACATGTTGCGGTCATGATTGCCATCTTTATTAGTCCAGCTGTAGCCATTGCTGTTGCTTTAGGAACAACACTTGGTTTCTTTATGGCAAGTTTCCCATTTGTTGTTGTCATGAGAGCTCTTACTCATGTCATTTGGGCTTATTTAGGTGCAAAATATGCGCAAAAGAATCCACAAATTTTTGAAAAACCAATCAAAACATTACAGTTTAATATTGTGATTGCATTGATTCATGCCATTGGAGAAATGATTATTGTGATTCCTTTCTATTATGGAAATGGGATGGATATCCAAATGTTCTGTTATATGATTTTTGGTTTAGTAGGATTAGGAACTATTATTCACAGCTCTATTGATTTTTGTATCACTCTTCCTGTATGGAAGGCTTTAAGTCAAAGCAGAGTTATCACTGGTGTTTCACAAGTGAAGAAAATCAATCTCATTAAAAACGCATAAAAATAAGCATATAATCATTGAAGGTTATATGCTTTTAATTTATTAAGAATATCTTGTTTTGTAATGGATGCCATATTTAATCTTTTGAATAATGTTTTCGCATTTCCATAACCTAGATGAAACAAATCATAGATAGCCAATCTTTTTTGTTTATCACCAATAATATCTAAAGAAATAAATTCTTCCCATGTCAATGACTGACTTTCTTTAGAAAAGCTCACAACATTTTCTAATGCCTGTATAATAGCTTCTTCCCTTGCTTCAGCAATCCCCAATTTCTTTTTCCCAATAGCATCTTTTTTATCTACAAAAGCCTGCTTAACATGAGGAACTCTTTCCATAATCATATTTCGAATACGCATACCAGGATAATCAGGATCAGTCAAAATAATAACTCCTCTTGTTTTTTCTAATTCCTCAATCAAGTCCAATGTTGCT
This sequence comes from Massilimicrobiota sp. An142, assembly GCF_002160725.1. NCBI lineage: Bacteria > Bacillati > Bacillota > Erysipelotrichia > Erysipelotrichales > Erysipelotrichaceae > Massiliimicrobium > Massilimicrobiota sp. An142. The sequence continues at coordinate 39,545 of NZ_NFLD01000020.1, forward strand.
TCATCTAAAGCTAAACCATGTGTTTCTATTGTATCTGCATCAAATAATTTTTGAATCACTGCTGTGTCTGTTTTTCCTTCTACAACAATCACTTCTTTGATCTTTTTCTTCATTCTTCTTCACCATATTCATTATACTATATTTTTATTATTTTTCATTGTCAATAAAGCACTTTTATCAGTATAATATGGTGACAAGGGGTTGATATCATGAAAAAATATAAATATTTGTTATTTGATGTAGATGGAACTTTGTTAGATTTCAACAAAGCAGAAGAACAGGCACTTATCAATACATTTCAAAAATATAATATTGTCCTCACTGAACAGATGAATCAAAGATATGAACAAATCAATAAACAATTATGGAAAGATTTTGAGAATGGACTCATTGATAAAAAAACAATTGTTTATACACGTTTTGTTCAGTTATTTCAAGAATTTGGCATTGATGAAGATGGCATTGCTTTTGAAGATGACTATCAGGATGCCTTAGGTGAAGGATATTTTCTTTTACCTCATGCTAGAGATATACTTGAAAAGCTTTATCAAAAATATCCATTATACGTTGTAACAAATGGTGTATCTAAAACTCAATATAGTCGTTTAAAAGGAACACGTATTGATCAGTATTTTCAAGATATTTTTGTATCAGAAGATATTGGTTATCAAAAACCAACTCGAGAATATTTTGATTACTGCTTTAAAAAGATGAAAAACATAGATTTAGATCAAACTTTAATTATTGGCGATTCTCTATCTAGTGATATCCAAGGTGGTATCAATGTAGGTATTGATACTTGCTGGTATAATCCTCATTGCATTGAAGAGCCTCAGGATATGAATATCACCTATATCATTCATGATTTAAAAGAATTGCTGGACTTATTATAGTTGAAGCTTACAGCGTGATGCTGTAAGCTTTTTTATCATCAAATCATCACATCATAATGCCATATAAAAAGTCCTGTATTTCTACAAGACTCATACATTTATTTTAAATTTCTAAAAACATCTAATACATCTTCTGATAGACCATCTGACACAATAACCATATGATCATTCACTTCTACTTTTTTCTTATCATCACCAATTGTCTTTTCACTCATAATACGATTGAATTCATCACCATCTTCATAACGATACACATCAATGTTTCCATTATCTGTTACATAGCGATATCCTTCTACACCACCAACACTTGTTGCATCTAATACATTCTTAGATGAATAAGTAATATTTCCTTCCTTTAAACCATTTTCAAACTTTGTATACCAATCTTCCGCCTGATCAGGTTTTGATGTATTGTTATCATTTGGTGTTGTATTATCTGTGACTGGATTATTTGATGCTGTATCATCAACAGAATCATTGGTTGTACTACATCCAGTAAAAAAACTCATACATAAAAGTAATGCCAAAATTTTCTTCATATTCTAACCTCCACATACATAGCATGGACAAAGATTCTAAGAATATACAGAATTTATAGAAATAATCATATATATAGAGATATTTATTTTCTCTTGTAAATTATCGGTTCGTCAAATCCAAATACTTTTTTTCCACGAACTTCCATTGATTCATCAACTTCTAAATAATCTTCACAAAATCTTTCAAATAAATGAAATTTTAATACCGGTGAAAACATACTGTCACTTCCACCTTCCCATACTTTCCCAGTGTAATGATAAATCGCTGGTGTAAATTTTTCTGATAAATTTAATCTTTTATAAGATACTTCTTTCATTTGCTGATACGTAAAACTATCTTTATCATATCCATCAGGTAATTCATAAGATGTTAATTGAACATCTTGTCCTTCTTGAGTGAATAAAAACAAATGTGGTGTCGCACGTGTTTGTCCATCCATCGTATAATAACTTTCTTCAACCATAAAAATTCCCTGAAAATCATCTGGAAGATCTGTTATCTTATCATTACAGATCGTATTGACATGACGCGCATATGGATAAGCAATTCCTGCTTTTTCTTTTTGTTCAAATTGTTCCTGATTATCAAAATTTCCTGTTAATACACTCATAAAATGATTTAATTCTTTCATATTGTTTCTCCTTATCTCCTTAATATTTTATCTTTAACTAAAAACATAGCTGTAATACCTGGAATAAAAACACTACCCACAAATGACATCACTATATAAATAATCATTTGTGAACTTCCTATACTACTTATAACACTATATATAAATGAAAATACATAACATATACATGTTAAATAAAATCCACGTTTGTCATTTCTCAACAGTAGCTCAATTAATCCTATAATAGCAACTATTGCTAAAACAACACTTATCCATCTTGCTTCAACAACATTTATACATGTTGTAAGTGCACAGATGGCTATTGCAACAAGCAACCATATCTTTGTCTTCTTTTCCAAATCTATTCTCCTTCTCTTGTGATTTTCTTTAATATGTTGATCATCTGTTGGCGTTCATCATAACTTAATGACTTTAATATTTGTTCATCCCATTCATGAAATAAATCTTGGCTAAAATGAAAAACATTTTCACCTTCCAAAGTCAAACATAATATTTTTGCACGTTTGTCTTTTTCATTTGGTTTTTGTATTAAAAAACCATTATCTACAAGTTTATTGATTGTACGATTCAGATGACCAGCATCTAATTTTAAAGCCTGCGAGATTTCACTAGGCGAACATGACCCTTTTTTACCAATATAAATAATGATATATAATTGACCATAACTTACACCAATTTCATTTAATCTCTCACTACAATATTTTGTAAATTGCTTTCTTAAAAGCGTTATATAAAATGCAAATGAATCAGTCATAAATCCCTCCTGTTTACTTGACTAAGTCAAATATATACCATTTAATTGACTTAGTCAAGTATTTTGTAATATAAAAGACTTACATTGTTAAATATTCATGTAAGTCTTTCCTTTCTTATTCATTCACTTTTTCAAAAGCTTCAGGTATAAGATGTTTATCTTCTTTATTTTTAAAACGATAATAAAGAATTGTTAATAATGAACAAATGATAAATATACCTACAAAAACAATCATTTCTGTTGATATGGATGCATTAGCCATACTAATGACTTTTCTAAATCCATTCACACTATAAGTATAAGGTACAAATGGATGAATCACTTGATAAAAGAGACTTGATGTTTCTAATGGATATGTTCCTGCTGATCCACCAAGATTGATAATCATAAAAATGAGTAGTAAGAATTCTCCAATATACCCAGTTGTGAGTGATAACAACATCACAAGTGACATAAATGCTGCAGAAACAATAATTGCGAAAAGATATGTCATCAATAATTGTTGAGGTTCAAAACCACATATCCACCTCAAACTTGTAATTAAAACGATTGCTGCTAATGTAGAAATACTATACATAACAGAGGCTTTTGATAACCAATACTTAAATGGTGATGAAGCTTGGTTTATACCTTCTCTGATTGGATACATCAATGTCAAAGCCAGTGCAGCAACATATAATGCTACGCTCATCATATAGGGTGCCATCGCATGCCCATTATTTTCTACAACTGAAATTTCTTGATGTGATGTCTCTACAGGAGCTGACATCATATCTAAAGTCTTATCATCGATATCAAGACTTGCTTTTTTTACACCATCAGCTAAACTTTCATCTAAAGTTTCGAGTCCATTTTGTAATGTCTGTAAACCTGAACCCAATGTTTGAGAGCCATCACTTAACTGTTGTGATCCATCTTTGATTTGGGTAGAACCGTCACTTAACTTAGCAGAGCCGCTTATTAATGCATCATTATTTGATACGATTTTTGAAGTTCCTTCATATAATGCTTTTGCTCCTTGATCTAATTGTTGAATGCCATCGATAAGTGCTGGTGTCTGTTTTTGAAGAGCTAATAGCCCACCATTCATTTGTTGACCCCCATCTAGTAACACTTGACTTTGACTATTCAATGTTTCTAAGCCACCATAGACTTGTGTTACACCATTCATATAAGTTTCAAAGCCAGGTTTCAATGTTTCTTCTACTGAATTATTTAAAGATTCTAATCCTGTTTGTACTTTTTGACTTCCTGCTTCTAATTTCTGTGTATTCTCATAAACTTGTGTTAATCCTGAATTTAATTGATTGATTGCTTCTTGATTTCCACTTGTGACAGTTTTTACCAATTCTGTATATGAATAATGCGTTAATAAATATTGAGCAGTTTGATTATCCTTAGCGATAAGATTAGCTTCATCCATGCTCAATGACCTATTCATCCATGTCTGAGCAATGGTTGGATTTGTAGTAAGTATTTGATTTAATAATGTTGTTGCCTCATTCAAAGAATCATTTGCTTGATTTGCTGAAGATATTTTATTCATATTATCAGATGATAAATTATTTTTTAATTGTTGATCCAACTGTGTTAAGCCTTGTAAGACTTGCTTATTTCCATCAACAAGCTGATGAACACCTTGATTGAGGCTATCTATTCCATTATTTAATGCTTCATTGTTTTCAATAAGTTTCTGTGTCCCTTGATAAGTTTGTAAAACACCATTTGTATATTTTTGGAGACCTTCATTCAATGAAGAAGAACCCGTTGCAAGCTGTTGAACACCATCATTTAATGGTTTTGTTGAATCATTGAATGTATCTAAACCTGTTTTTAAGGAATAAACGCCATCATGAACAGTCAATACACCATCTGTATAATCTTTTAACCCCTGGCTAAGTGTTTGAACACCATCATCAAATGTTAATGAACTGCTTGCTAAAACTTGAAGATTATCTGAAATAAGTTGATTTCCATCTGTTAATTGTTGCGAACCATCTACTAATTGACTCGTTCCATCCTGTGCTTCTTTCAATCCATCTGTTAATGTTCCCACTTGTTCAAAGATAGTTTTCGCATATGTTTTCGTTACTGTTTGAGAAACTTCTTCTTTTATTTTTTCAATAGCTGAATCATCCATCTTTGAAGCAATATAATTACTTCCTGGATTTGTTATATATTGAAGTTTCATCTTTTGTGGTTGTTGATCTAAAAGCGTCGTTGCATTTTTTGAAAAATCTTCAGGAATACTTATAATCATATAATATTGACCGTTCTTTAAACCATCCTGTGCTTTTCCTTCATCTACACATTGAAAATTCATACTTTGATTCTCTTGCAGACGATCAACCAATTCTTCTCCTACATTCAAAGTTGAATTCCCATAATCAACCGCTTGATCATGGTTGACTACAGCAACTGGTATTTTATCCGTATTTCCGTAAGGATCCCACATTGACCCTAAAAAGATACACGCATATAAACTTGGAATCAAAATGATTGCAACCAGTACAACTTTTATCCAAGTGTGATGAAAAATATTTTTCCATTCTTGCTTAAGCATAAAATTCCTTCTTTCTTCTCATCTTTAGATATTTATTATCCATAGATATATAATATCTATGAAGTATTATATAAATTTATACATATTTGTCAACTCTTTTAGATACAAAGTGTTATTTTTCTGTTAAAATAAAAAAGAAGGTGATAAGGATATGAAGATTAGAAAAAGTTTTGAACAGGCTATTTGTATATTACTTTTAATTGGAGCACAGGATAAACCTATTAAAAGTCATGAATTGAGTGAAAAACTACTTGTATCAGATTCTTATCTCAAAAAAATCACCAGACAACTTGTTGTTTCTGGCTTAATTTCATCCATGGCAAATAAACGTGGGGGATTTGTGTTAACCAAATCATTGGATTGCATTTCTTTATTAGATATCTTTGAAGCTATGGAAGGCAAAGAAGCTTTTGTCAAGACAACACATCTGGTAGAAAAGGTTTTTGATTCTCAATTGAGAGTCAAAGAAACTGAAGACTTTATTGTTGATTATTTAAATGCAGCAGAATGGCAATACAAAGAAAAATTAAGAGAAATCACTTTAGCTCAAATTGTGGATGCTGCACATCAAAAGGAATAAGGAGATTATTTTATGAATGCATACATACTTTCTATTTTAAAAGATATTATGGCTATTGATAGTCCTTCTGGTTACACTAAAGAAGTTATTCAATACTGTCAAAAAGAAGCAGAAAATTTAGGCTTTGAAACAAAACTGACAAATAAAGGGAACTTACAGATATTTGTCAAAGGACAAGATGACTATACTGTTGGGTTTTGTGCACATGTCGATACATTAGGTTTAATGGTCAGAAGCATTAAAGAGAATGGAACTTTAGCTTTTACAAATGTGGGTGGTCCTATTATTCCAACTTTAGATGGTGAATATTGTCGTATCATCACAAGAAATCAACAAATATATACAGGAACGATTCTTTCTAATTCACCTGCTGCACATGTTTATGAAGATGCTAAAAACAAAGAAAGAACATGTGATACAATGCATATTCGTATTGATGAAAAAGTGAAGACAAAAGAAGATGTGCAACAATTAGATATCTGTAATGGGGATTATATTGCGATTGATCCTAAAACAACAATCACAGATTCAGGATTTATTAAATCAAGATTCTTAGATGATAAAATGAGTGTTGCGATTCTTTTTGGTGTTTTAAAACATCTTTCACAAAATCATATTCAACCAAAACATAATCTTTATTTTATGATTTCCACTTTTGAAGAAGTAGGTCATGGCAGCAGTTATATTGATCATCATGTAGATGAATTGATTGCGGTAGATATGGGATGCATTGGTCAAGATTTATCATGTAGTGAATATGATGTCAGTATCTGTGCTAAAGATTCAAGTGGTCCTTATGATTATGAAATCACATCTACATTCATAGAACTTGCGAAAGCTCATAATCTTCAATATGCCGTTGATGTTTATCCATTTTACAGCAGTGATGTGTCTGCTGCTTTAAGAGGTGGACAAAATATCAAAGGTGCTTTGATTGGTCCTGGTGTTCATGCTTCTCATGGTATGGAAAGAACACATATGCAAGCAGTAGAAAATACATATCAATTAATTCTTGCTTATATTAATAAATAGGAGTCTTGTCATGAATAAAAAACTATTATTATTTGATGTAGATGGAACCTTAGTGAGTTATGATAGCATTGTACCTCAAAGCTGCAAAGACGCTTTAAAGCAGGCAAAAGATCATGGACATTATGTTTTTGTCGTTACGGGTAGAACGAAAAATAGAGCAACTGTTGGAAACATTGAAGTGAGTGGCATGATTTGTGGTAATGGCGCATATATTGAATGTGAAGGAAAAGTTTTAAAAGATCAGAAGCTATCTTTACAACAAGTCATCGACATCACTGATTATTTAGATCAACATGACTTATGTTATTTTATGGAAGGTAATGATGGGCTTTATGGTTCTCATGATTTTGAAACCAAAGCTGTACCTGCCTATCAAAAATATGGACATGGAGGAACACCTCGCATTAGAGACATCTATCCTATGATGGAATTTCCTCAAAGTATGCATCAACAAAACATCACAAAAATCAACTATGTTTTAAATAGTTATCAAGATTATTTAGATTTTAAAAATCATTTTCCACAGTTTCAATGTCTCACTTGGGGTGGACAAGGTGAAGAAGCTTTATTTGGTGATTGTGCTTTACCAAATATTGATAAAAAAACTGCTATTGAACAATTAATTCATTATCTACAAATCAATAAGCAGGATATTTATGCTTTTGGAGATGCTGAAGTGGATATTCCAATGTTTGAATGTGCTGGTACAAGTATTTGTGTAGGTAGTGGTAGAGAAGCAGCTAAACAAGCGGCTGACTATATCAGTGATGATGTTAAAAATGATGGAATTGCCAAGGCTTTAAAACATTTTCATATCGTTTAAAAAAACTTGTTTTCTAACTTGAAAGTGCTATGATAAAAGTATAAGATATGATAAATTTTAAAGGAGGCGGCAATATGAGAACAATCTTAGGTCAAGTCGTTTATCCATCAATGATTCAGGCAAGACCAGTCATTGAAATTCAATTAAAAGAGGATATTTCTCAGTATATTATTCCTTCAAAATTAATCCTTACAAACAAAACAAAGAAATCCCCTCTTTTTCAACATGACACTATAAAAATTTCAAAATAATTTATCATATCTGTTCATATGAAAAATTGGCGCTTTAAATAATCGTGGGGTTTTATAAAAAAGCTTTAAAAAAATTGTGGGGCAAAAACACCCCACTTTTATTTTAAAGGAAATTGCAGACATTCATTATTTTATTTCCTTTTTTATATTTTCCTCTATAATTACCTATTCTTTTAATACTTTCTTTATTTTTCATTTATTAGATATTTTTCATATTGGTTTTGTGAATAAATGAATTTGTTCCTGGCTCTTTTAAAATTGCTTAATCCATTTGCATTACTTATGATTTTCTTTATATAGTTATTCTTTCCTTCTATAGGTCCGTTTGAAAGTCTTCTTCCATCATACCAATGAAATGAATTTAATATCTCCTGTTTCCAGTTTGTGAGTGTCTTTGCACATTC
>NZ_NFLD01000021.1:0-47982 GCF_002160725.1 Massilimicrobiota sp. An142
TTTGTCTATCTTCTGAAGATGTTTACCTTCTTCCTCACATTTGTAGGCCAGCATACTGGTAAACATGCCCCAGCCATTGTCATGTACGCTTTTACCAAAGTTCAGACATTGTGACATGGCTTTCATATCGACATCTTCAATGCAGATATAGTCATATGTATCCACAAGATGTCGTGATAGCTTATGTAGAAAATCCTTTCTTTGATTAGCTATCTTCTCATATAATTTGTTGACTTTCATTTTTTGTCTGTAGTATCTGTTGGACTGTGGTAATCCTTTTCTGTACATCTTTGACAGCTTTCTCTGCTCTCTGGCAAGCCTTCTTTCCTTCTTTCTGTAGAAGTGTGGATAACTTGGCTCATTGCCAGAGCTATCGACATAAAGTTCCTTCATGGAGAAGTCCAGTCCAACAGATTTGGCTGTATCATTCTTTTCCTGTACTTGGTTTTCATACTCGAAAAGAATGGATACAAAATACTTTCCTGTTGATGTCTGAGATACTGTCACCGACTTAAGTACACCATATGGTTCTCTATGTTTCTTTATTCTGACTATACCAACTTTAGGCAACTTGATATATCTGTCATTGATATCAATATTGTTGCCTACCTTGTTTGTTGTATAGGATTTCCTTGTCTTCTTCTTGCTATGAAAATGAGGAAATCCTGCTTTCTTTTCCTTGAAGAACTTCTGAAATGCACTTTGCAGGTTCAATTGAACATTTGCCAGAGCTAGAGAGTCGACCTCTCTTAGAAAATCATATTTTTTCTTGTACTGTGCTGGTGTGCATTTCAGCATCATCTTTTCTTTATTGTAATAATCTATCTTATCTGAAAGCATCATATTCCAAATAAAACGACAACAGCCAAAAGTTTTCTGAAATAATTGAGCTTGTTCATCCGTAGGATAGATTCTATATTTATAGGCTTTATAGGCTGTTGCCATGTTGTCTCCTCCTGTTTACTGATTATTGATATATTTTCTGATGTTTTCTTCACTTGTTGAACCAATCGTCTCAATGTAGAAGCTATGGTTCCATATTGTTCCATTATATAGCTTCGTAGCAATATCGGGGTGATTCATGAACAGTTTTCTGCCACTGATACCTTTTAGCATTTTAACTATATAGGACGGAGCAAGCTTTGGTGGTGCAGAAACAAACAGATGAACATGATTTCCATCTCCAACAGCACATTCATGAATAATGAACCCTTTATCCTGTGCTGTCTGTTGTAAAATATCTTTCAGTTCCTTGGCTATGTCATCTGTGAGTATGCCCTTTCTATATTTGACACACCAGACAATATGATAATTGATGTTGTAGACGCAAGTTCTTGTTTTTGTATATTTATCTTTCATACATATAGTATATCATATTTACGGATATATTTGTAAAATATCTAAATATATTTGTACAAATAACAAATATACACTTAAACATATAGTCAATTCATCTCGGCACATCGCTACGCTATGAACCGAGAATTCTTGACTGGTTTCTTAAAAATCTTGAAGCACCTTATAAATCAAAATATAAATTATACCCGTTATCCATTGAGTTGCTATAAATTCTTCATTTCCTAGGTTGCAAAGGCTATAAATAAAAATGGACATAAATAATGCAACATAACAAATAGGAATAACTTGCTCACATCGTTCTTTATTATAAAAATTCCATATATCAATCTCTTTTTGGAACTCTTCTTTTGCTGTGTTTTCAATATCATGAATAGCTCTTTCTAAAGGTTTATAATAGAACATATTATAAATAACATTTCTATATTGCTTACAAGTTTTTATTTGATTGCTAACTAATTCCTCATGAGTTAATGGTATATAAAGATGATTTCTTAGCCACTTTATATTAGTAAAAAGAATTATAACTGCATAAATTGTTGTAACGGTTACAGGTGTATATCTCATTAAAATCTCTAATATCAACTGATAATCCATTAAAAACACACTTATCGCAATACCAAAAACTAATATACCCAATAAGGACATCAATATATACATCTTAAAATATGAAAAGAATCCGTGTTTCTTTTTAATCTGTATTCTTTGATTATCCACATAAATATTTGTCGTTTTCTCTTTTCTCATAATTGAACTCCTTTCTTTTTTCTTCTATAATCATCCATCATAGCCTCTGCCATTCTTGCTGCCGGACAGAACATATACATCAAACAATTGATTTCACAGTTTCTATACATCTGTTTACAACTGCTAATCCATTCCATTCTGACATCTCTGCCATCTGATGTTATGGACTTAGCTAACAATTCATTGTCAAATTCCATACCATCGGGAATAACAATCTGATGATTTTCTGTTTCGTTTCTTCTTTTGAATCTTTCAAACATCTTTTCGCGCCTCCTTTTCAATAAAAAAAGACACGCAATGCGTGTCCTGTTTCGTTTAGTATTTACATGAATATTATATCATATATTATTGATATCGTTTTATTTACAGAATTATTTTATCCAATTCTTTTGACTCCTTCATATCTATCACTTGCTAAATACACGATGCTTCCTGATTCGTCAAATTCACCAAAGCTGGCGATAAAAGCATATTGCCCTGTTGGACGCTCAAAATCCCATTCTTCTTCATAAGATGATATATAAAAAACATCGCGTGTATAAAGACCATAATCAGGTATATAATATTTCAAAACATGATAAGGTACATATCCTCTTGAAATGGTTTTTTCTATCCCTCTGATGGCTTCTGAATCTAAATCAACAATCTGACCATCAAAATCAGACATCATAATATTTCCATTATTTATGAATTCGTCTATAACTCTTTGTGAAAGTTGCAATAGTTCCATTCTTTTCTTTGCTTCATTTTTAATTTTGTCCGTCATGAGTGACTTGTCTAACGTGAATGTTTTTTGATGTTCCATTATATTTTCCCTTTCTGTCTATCTATTTTTAGAAATGTACAATTCATCATTATCTAATGAATAATCTGTCTGATAAAGAAGATTTGAGAAGAATTTGACAAGGTATTCATCTGTTTCGCTTATTCCTTTTGTGATGTTTGTATAGTTAGCTCGAACAAGAGCATTTCTGAAATACTTTGAATAATCCTTAAACAACTCATTATTCATATCCTTGAGTCCTAGATACATGATGTATTTTTGAATAAATAGTGCTGTTGTTCTTGTATTTCCTTCTCCAAAAGGATGAACCTGCCAAATGCGAGATGTAAACGTAGCTAAACGTTTGACAATCTGTTCCCTGTTCATCTTCGTATAATTCTGATTTTTTTCTTCGTTAAAGTCATATTTCAATGTATCTTCTATCATCATATAATCGGCGTACATGACTGTATCGCCTTCCAAGATAGGCTCTTTTTTCGTGATATTATAATCCCTAAATTGACCTACATATTTATGTGATATAGAAATATCAACATCACTGAAAAGATATTTATGATACATTTTCAATGTATTGTAATCAAATCTGAATGTAGGACTACTCAACATCTGAACAATTCTTGCTGAAACAATGTCGGCTTCCTGTTCATCCTTATTGATATGACTGTCAGTATGTGAATGGTAATAAGTGTTGATATCCTTATAAACCTCATCATAGCTTTTTTTTCCTTCAACATTTTCCCTAGCCAGCTGAATCATATATTTAGAAGGCTTAATGTTGTCTACATCCTGAAGACCAAAGGCAATATTCCAATATAACTGTCGTGTCTTTCCCTCTTCTGTTTCAGAAATGACCGTATATTTAAATTCGTCGTATTGGTTCACAATATCAACTCCTTTCAAACTCTATCAACATTCTACCATGTTTTGGGTTTGTAACCAATTCTTTTTATAATAATAAACAAGTTTATAAATATGACTATATGAAGTACGATTATCAACAAGTCTTTTAAATTCTCTAAAAAATCCTTGACATTCATAGGATAATTGAATCATATTCTCTGTTAATTGCTTCAATTGTTCATCTGTTTGATAATAGCCTCTTAACCATTCTTTGATTTCAATCACCTGAAGATTGTTTGGAAGATGATTCATTTCATATACTGTTGATAATTCAATATATGCCTGGTGAACTCTTTCCTTTTCTCCATGTGTTAATATGATACCTCTATCATTATCACATAAAATAGCTTCTACTTTTTCCATAATTTCCCCCTTTATAAATGAGAGTTATGATATTCAACGACCATTCCTGTTTGACTGTCATTAAACGTGACAGATGTATAGGGTTTGTTTGTTCTAAGGTTTATTTTTTCTTTTCTTTTCACCTTTTCAAACAACATATCTGCATATTTCAATGCAAGATTTTCCTTATCTGTATGAATCATTTCGACAGATTTATTTGATTCTCTATCATATAAACTTACTGAATATCTCATATTTTTCCTTCTTTCTTTTTTATTTTTCAACTTCATCAATCTGCGATGCTTTCATATCTGCTACATGCAGTAACATTCCTAAAGGATACTGCTGCCAGATGTTGACAATCGAATAATCTCCACCTTTCACTCTGGAATCTGTAAATCCCATGTGAGTATTGATACAGGCAATCTCTTCATCTGTTAATGACATATGCTTCATGATAAGAATGATGGATTTTTCAGAGTGTCCGATTGGGAATTTCTCATCAAATGTATAGCATGGTACTTTTGTCCACACCCCATCAACCTTGACATTTCTTGTATCTTGCTTGTAAAAGTCGGCTTTGCACAAATCATGAAACAATGACACAATGGTTAACGTTTCTTTCTTGTCATCAGGAATCTCTCCATATTCTTCTCTATATTCTCTAATCAATCTGTAATAGACGTTCAAGCTATGCTGACATAATCCCCCAGGTACAGCCAAATGATAACGACTGCTGGCTGGAGCTTCAAAAAAGTCAGTATTTTCAATGTATTTGAGAAGGTTTTCAATCCCTTCTCGTTTAATGTATTTTTTAGCAATTCCAATAAATGTGATTCTGTTTTCAGTTTTCTTCATTAAATCCATTCTATTTATCCTCTCTTTCCTTTACTAAAAATCCCGAAATATTTCCTGCATTATCCACTGTTGTTTCCAATATCTCATATTGATTGAAATTGATATGTTTCAGTGCTTCTGGCAGGGTCGTCATCGGGATGACTTCTTGTGTTCTTTTGTTGCGTGGTGTTTTAGGTGCTATTTTAATGTATTTGTACATATGTCCTCCTGAGTTTTTCTAAGCAAACTCTTCCTCAATCCATTGTTTAAAATCATCTATTAAGTAATAGTGATATAAGCCTTTCCCTTCGCCTACAATGAAATGTGGGAAGGATTTTCTTAGTTTGCGACATTTCTTTTCATATTCATATGTATCAATAACGCAGCAATCTACCAACTCCCTGTAAATCTCATCACAGGCTTTGATACCACTGATAAATGGGTATATTGATGGTGCATTCTGGAATTTTGGTAGATAACTTTCTAACTTATCCTTGGCTTGCTGGTCTAATTCAACAGGTGCCCAAAGGTAGACAGATTGTTCTTTGATTTTGTATGGTGTTTTTATTTTTTCGCTCATATCCATTCCTCCGGTTGAAAGTATTTTTTGAGAATTTGGAGAGTATTAACTAACTCCTTTTCATTCTCATGATGATAATGAATCTCATGAAGATAGTTTTCTACTTGGTTTGGTGTCAGTTTTGTCAATTCTAATAAACGTTCAATCCATTCATCTTTAGAAATAATCTGACTTTCCAATTGTGCAATCTTCTGATTCAGTTCCATAATCGTTTTGTTTTGATTTCTCACTTCATTTTCAAGTTGATTGAGCCAATGACGATACTTCGCTTTTTCTTTGAGATAAGCTTTGTCTTTTGCTGTTAGTTTTCTTTGCATACTACTCCTCCATTACGATTTGATAAATATGAAAACATCCATTGTCTGTTTTGACATTCGATACTGGGATTGGTATTTTCGCATCCTCTATTCTTATTGACTGTTTCATGAGCTGAACTATTTTTGATGGAACTCATCATAATTCTGGATGTATTTCTGTAATCATCATTTCTGTTCATAATTCTTAAATACCTCCTTCAACTTATCCTCTTCTTTTTGCCAGATAGATTGTTTTCTAGCTTCCACTTTCTTTTTTTCAGCATTGAGTTGCTGATGTTTTTTATCGACCAAAGAAAATGAATAATCATTAATTCTTTTAATAATAGAATCAGGCAGAGGGTGATAAATATCCTTACTAGATAATTTCCATTCTTGCCAAAAATCTGAACCGTAGTTTTTACTATCTAGAGTAAAAAAATAAGAATTGACTCTAATGTCATTGATATATGTATCTACATGAAATGAATAACTATATTTTTTATCAAAGTTGCTTAATTCAAATCTAATATGCTCATCTATACGGATATTTGGATTGTAATGCCATGGATTTTCAATAAATTGTTTAGTTTTTCTTTCAAAATCGTACCAGTTTTTAACAGTTAAACTCATTAAAGCTTCTGCCAATAATCCATGATTTAAAAGAACTTCTTTCTTTTTCTTGAAAAGCATGAGTAATCATCTCCTTTCTGTATTCTTTCTATCATCTTTATGACGTTGTTTTCTCTATCAGAATTCTTATATGAAACTCTCCTTCTATAATCTTGGATTTGGTTATTTTGAAAATCTATATGGTTATATTTCATCTTTTCTCCTTACAGTAAGTTGCAGTATTTTACGTCAAATTGTCCGATTTCTTTAATTTCATTAGTGTTATGAATTTTGATAGTTTTTGTAACATATGGAATAAAATGTACAGACAAGCTTTGGTTTCCATATTCTTTATAAAACTCGCCGTATTTTAGAAGCCTTGAAATATTATGCTCATCTTTAAATTCTTGAACATATTTATCTTTAAGGTCTATATAATATTCTTTTCCATCAAATGACTCTGCAAATTCATCAGCAATCTGAAACAAAATTTTTCTTATATCACCTTCAGTTGGATTTTTAAGATATATACAGACTTCATCCATTCTATATCCATGCTCATCCTTTTCTTCTGGAAATGTTTTCAACTTCCAATAGAAATCTCCATCGCTATGTATCTGTAGTAATAACAGAAACAACTTATCTTCTTTTTGCATATAAGCGTCCTCCTTTAGCATGTTGGTAAATGGTTCTTTTCAAATAATTTTTTGATTTCAGTATTGTAAATAGGCATTAGGTTTGGGAAATTCCCTCCATTTTTATACATCTCTGTTAAATACAATAAGGCTGTATCTACATCGCTTTGAGATAATTTGCATCCTTGAATCTTTGTCATTCCATATTCCGGATGTCTTTTTGTTTGTAACTGATTGATAAGATTAACTATTCTATTCATTGTAGTGGTTCCTTTCTTAACTTTTGTTTGATAATTTCAAAACTTCTTTTTCTATCACATATAACACAAGTATGTGAAGGACAGATTTTTTTGTATTTTTCTTTGTTAGCTTCACAAACTTCGATAGGAGTTTGCAAAGCACATTCTATAATTTCTAATGCTTCTTGAATTTCTTGTCTCATCATCATTTTCTCCTTTCTCCAAACAAAAAAGACGTGCATTGCACGTCTCAATTTCGTTTATATTTTACTCTTTCATTATATCATAAATATTGGATACATGCCGAAACAATCTGGCCTTTTGTATTTTTATGGATAAACAATGGATAGCTTCCATCACCATCTCCACTTGAGGATACACAACACTTCTTATCTTTAGTTCCACCCGTTAGTTCAGAACTGTCTGAATGATAAGTTAAACTACATATTTCCTTGTACCATTTCCATTCCTCATCATCTTTTCCTCTTGTTTTTATGAAATAGTCACTATCATAAAATCCTGCTTGTCCCGAATCTACTGAGACAAAATCTATCATTGTTTTAGGTTCTCTTATATATTTTTCATGATAAATATATAATGTTGAAACAAGTCCATCATTATTTTTCTTGATAAAACAATGATAATTACCTGGTAACATATCCTTCAACTTACACATGCACCATGTTTCCATATTGTAGCATGGGTCAGATACAGTACACTCTTTATCTAATTCAATATCTCCAATATACTCTACATTATCTCTTTTTGTTATTTTTTCAATATTGTTCATATATATTTCTCACTACTCCTCATCATCAAAATACCAGAATTCTTTGAGGTATTGGAGAGTTTCTTCTACTGTTGCTTGACCATTATTTCCATCATCAATCTGGTATGAATCATCAATATACTTTGGTTCTGTTCCTAATGGAATTTCGTTAATATGTTCTTTAAAATACTTGATAGCCTCTTTTAATGATGTCGCTTCAATTTTGACTTCATCCCTAACTTCCCATGTAACTGGAATATAATAATCTTTTAACAATTCAAATCCTTTATGACAGAAACCTGTCTTATTAGTAATATAGTCAGAAATTGCATCTTCGTCTTCTTTAATAAACGATGGAATCTCAATCTCTTTTGGAAGTTCCAATAATTCTTTATCTGAGTCAGTGTCCCATTGAATGTTAATTGCTTTCATATGTTTTCCTCCTAATTTACCATCCACAAAAATCCAAGAGCAGCAGCAATTGCTCTTACATATATTTCATCACAGTTGTATAGTCCCCAATCCCAATCTTCATTAGAATCAGTTAACTGCTGGTTATACAATGACTGTGTTTCAGTAATGATGAAGGCCTTATAATCCATAATATGTTCTTTTATGTATTTTTCGATTCTTGGATAGTATTTTTCTTTATTTTTATTTATCAATTCAACAAGCTCTTCACTTATTTCGTTTTCACACATATTACTAAACTTATCTACTAAATCAATATCATCTGATGATAAATTTTCATACCATTTTTTAAAATTGTCCTCATTTTCTACACTCATAGTTTTCCTCCTTCATTTTTGTTAATTTAAACATCCTTTATTAATAATTCATATCTTATGTTCTTCTCCTTTTTCGCTTTCTTTTTTACGTATATCATTGTATAAGTCTTGAACTTTTTTCTTTAACATTTTAATTTCATCTGCTTCTTCTTGATTGTCGTACCAATCATAGCAATATGTATTGATATACTCGTCAGTCAATTGCTCCATCACTTCATTCATGAGCTCTTCCCAGTCTATTAAGAAAGAATGGGACTGATAAACATTATCCTTAATGACATTAACAATGGTTTCGCAGTCTCCAAGCGTTACATATGTGTCGACGCCTTCTCCTTCAAAATATAAAGAAGGGAATGGACCCCACTCATATTCGCCGGTTATTAAGTATTTTCTTTCTTTTGTTAATAGCATGACGAATGTATTCAACAGCATATAGATAGGGTCACATAAATAACTTACAGGAAACTTGATAGTTGTTTGTTCATCACGAATAGTGATATCTAACCAGCCTCCTTTTGACTTTGATAATTCAAATGTATATTGAATCATTGATTTTCACCCTGTTTTTTTAGATTTTGCATTATTCTTTGCATATCACTCAAATGATACTTTCTACAAATTTTTATACTTCCATCACATTCACTATCTTTATGACAAAGCGGGCAACACTCTGGCGAACATTCTATGATTGCTTTTACAGATTCTTGTGATGAAAATATTTTATTGATGATTCGAGTTAAGTTATTTGCATATCTAGCAAGATTATCAAAATCTTGATTATCTGCTACAAAAGAATCATCCTTCAATTCAAGATTACCAACACTATCAATTGCTTTTCTTATATCCTTTATATCCATTATTTTTCCTCCTATTTACTTTCAGTTTGGCCTGTTGTTTCATCCAAAGGAATCACATCAAGTCCTACTTTATGTTTATGGACAACTAAATATTCCTTATTTGTCTTATTATCCTTTATAATTTGATACTCTAGATAATTGTTATCCATTTGTGAAGATACAACACTTAATCTTTCTTGTTTATCTGCACTTTCCTGTGTCTTTTGTGTAGGTTCAGAATCTGATTCTTCATAGCTATAATAGCTATTTTCCATCACATCAGAACTACATCCAGTCAATAATAACGCTACTAAACTTCCTACAATAATCTTTTTCATTTCTTTTATCCTCCTAATAAAAAAGAGATTCCTTAGAACCTCTATATACTTTCAATTTCTACATATCCTCCTATTGTTTGATTATAGTTTGGATTCAATGAATGTATGTATTCATCAACTAGAATTTCATTTTGAACTAGCTCTTTTACTGTCTGTTTTAATTCTTCTTTCCCCTTTCCATATATCATTTGTATATCAAGGTTTTGAACCATATAGTTATGCGCCCCTGAACTATACAAATGAATACCATTGTCTAAGGTTTTGATATGACTTTTTCCATCAATCAAATCGACAACACATGCAATATGAGGAGTTGCAATAAAGATGTTGATAGTTTTTCTTGTATTTTGAGCAATATAGTCTAGTTTTTGTAAAGATAATTCCATACTATTGTTATTCAATATATTAATAATCTTTTTCAATAGACGTTCATCTTCTCCATAGTAGCCTGTTATCCCAACAATCATATCCTTCATTTTAAATACTTTTTGAAAACTATCATCATAAACAATTCCATCTTTTGTATGTCTTGTAAGTCTTGAATCAGAAGCTATAACAGTACACTTTTGATTCTTTATCATAACCATGAAACTTATTTGATTTTCTCCTTTACATTTCTTGACTTCTGTTGAATAAGTATAATTCAAAATATCCCTCCTAGATTTATTCCTGTTTATATTCTATCATAGCCATACTTATCTATTCTCTTTTTCGTATGAAATCTGTTCTAATACAGACGTATCAATATCACTTAGCAAATCAATAAAACTTCTAGAATTATAAAAATCATGATTCTTTCCAAAATCATAGTTTCTAAAATCATAAATTTCCTTTTTTGCCACATTGAATTGTGGAGTATAGAGGATAGAATCTTGAATGTATTGTTTCCATCCATATTCAGCTGAATGTCCTTTAACATAAGGTAAAGCTAACATATACCCCGCTCCACCTGATTTATAAGTTAAAAATGCCAATTCATTATGAGATAATGTGTCAATAAAATCTCTTACTTCATTTTTATCAACTTTTAAACTTTCTATACCTTCCTTATAATAATGATAGTATCCATTTATATCCTGAACAGTATTCTTTGATAAATCAATATCAAATTCTTTAACATAATCTGCACTCTCTTTTGAATAATTGTCCTTGATATAAGCGATAAGAACATCTCCTTGTTTCTAGTAACTAAATTTGCTGTTTTGCTTTGATTCAAATGTTTATTCATTTGTATTCTCCTTTCTCCTTAACAAAAAAGATGTGCAAAAATGCACACCCCATTCGTTTATATGTTACATATATATTATACTATATTATTGTATTATATACATTTTTCATAAAATAAAAAAGAGGCATTGCTGCCCCTATCGTACTACATTTGCGTGAGATTATGATTGTCTACATCTTCATTTGTTTGAACATATGAGTAAGTATGCTTTTGTACATTATATTCATTAATGATTTCTGCCAACCAAAAAATTTTCTACCCCATTTTTCAAAAACCGGTTTAGGGAAAAACATGTTAACTATGGTAAAAAAGGCTTGTAACAAGCATACTACACATAGTACATACCCTATAAAGATTAGGTAGTACATAATCGTCACTCCTTTCAGTGTTTTTCCATCTTTATTATACTAAAATTCGCTTTTTTATTCTAGACTTGTGTCCTCTTGCTTTTGAAGGTTATTCAAGATTCTAGACATATCTTCCAAATGATACTTCTTACAATAATCTACACTTCCATCACATGAACTGCCTTCATAACATAATGGACAGCACTCAGGCGAACACTCCATCATTTCTGCACTGAATATGTGCTTAATAAGCATTTTTAAGCGAGAGTTTTCTTCAACAAGATTTTCATATTTTTTATTTTTTAAAACTTCTTTTTTTCCATTCATTCTTGTATCGCTCCTTTTTAAGAATTATATCATAGTCTTCTCATTTAAATAATCATTAATTTTTAACGATGATATATATCAGTCCTTTCTATCAAAACTGCTCTTTTGAGATTTCAATTTTGAAACGTCCGTTGAGCAAGTTTGCTAGCTTGTGATTGTCATGAACATGAGAACCGTTAACCAATCCGTCAATAGTGAAATAGTATGGATTGCGAATCTTTCCATCAATATTATCTCTCAAAGCATTTGGATATATTGCGATGATATTGAATTTTTCGTATGGTTCTACACCTAGTAAAGCACAAACTTTATCCATTTTATTAGAGGATTCAGATACGATTTCATTATCATCTTCCTCGTCTTCTTCAAGAGCTTCATTATTAGCCCATTCGTCCTGGCAAGGCCAGATTTCCGCCCCTTTAAAACCAATTTCTTCAAAATCTTCATAAGCCCAGCTAGGTAAAGGTCGGTCAGTTGAAGGATAAGATTCTTGAACAATTTCGTCCAATCTTGAAAATAAATCCTCCAACGAATAACCATGTTCAATCATCCATTGTAATTGATATCTTTCATAACCTGTCAATTCTTCCATATTTATCTACTCCTTTTTACTATTTATTTCATTTCTATTAATCAAACAAAATCAAAACCAGTAATCCCAGAAACCACACGTTATATGTTATTCCTAAATGAACTGAAACCAGAAATACAATTGTCTTATACATATATTTCCATAAGTCTTTCGATAATGCTCGCATAATTCCACTCCTTCTATAAATAATTGATTCATATACACTGTGTTTTTTAGGAAATTTTAACCTTCATAAACTTTCAAATTATCTATTGGTACTTCATCCCTATCAAATTTAATCCATTCACAGTCATTTTCTTTTGCTAGTTGCAAACAATTAGATAAATCGCAAGGTATATTCTTAGGTTCTTCTGCATCTACATAAACGAAAAAACCATATTCATTGGTATAGACACTTAATCCATAATATCCTTTGATAGATTCCAAAACAAGAAAATCCCTTGTCACAGGCTTTAAATGAGCCGTTGATAAAGTTAACAATTTAGATATATTCATAATATTCTCCTCCATTTCTAATAATCCTCATGATATATTTCTTGAACACTTGCTTCCTGAAGCTGTTGATACATATCCATAAATAAATCTTGATTGAAATAACTCAGAACAATTGCATCTTCAGATACGTTCGATTCTCTGATTAGTCTTTCCAAACCCTTTTTATCTTCCATATTTACACTATATTGTTGAAGATAGGATTCACCAGGTCCTTCTACAAAACCATAAATCCTCTTTCCAATTCTTACGAGACTGACAACCTCCTCAACTTCATGTCTCATTCCTATAATTTCCATATTCATTTTAAGAATTACCTCCTAATATATAATTATAATCCTCATTATTTGCAAACTTAGAAATTGACTGAAGCTTGGAATCGTTGTTTTCAGCATTGTATTGCTTCATTGCACAATATAATTTTAAGAACATATCTTCCTGAAATGCATCATCTATACATTCTCGACACTTTAGTCTGCATTCTTTTTTTCTCAACTCCCAAACTTCTTTTGCTCGATATATATCAAGTATATAAGAACTATTCACATGATTTTCAGTGAAGACAAAGTATTCTCCTTCATAGAGAACATAATACTGAATTTTCTGACCTGATATCGTCGCGCCTAATAATTTGTTTTTATTTTCTCTATGTAAGAAATTGCTCAAAAATTTTAGCACTATTCATTCATCTCCTTTCAAAAATAAAGAGCATAGCATATGCTATACTCCCTCGTTTATGTTTACAGTATTATTATACTACAAATAGAAAAAGATAGCATGACTGCTATCTAAATTGGTCCATGAGTGAAGTTGTAAAGATTTCATCATCTTCAGACAATTCTACAGATTCACTTGTTTCTTTTGCTTGTGCATCATCTTGAGGTTCAGTTGTTGAGTCTTCTATAGCATCAAGAGCATCACTTTGGCCTTGAGTAATATCATCAATGACACTTTTTGACTCTTCAACTTTTTCTTGTGTTTCTTGAGCCTGTTTTTGGACATCTTTTACAGACTGCGAATGTTCCTCACTTAAGCCTTGAGACATTTTCTCCTCAGTTTTCTTCACATCTTCTTCAATTTTTTTAGATTCAGCTTCAATTTGAGCTTTTTGTTTCTCATAATCTGACTGAGCTTTTTCAAAAGCTTTTTGATTTTCTTTGATTTTTGATTGAGTATCACCTGAACTGCTAGGAACTATTTGCGTAACAGGTTTGTTTACAGGTACTTGCTGAGGCACTAAAGCATTTGCAAAGATAAATGTAATAATAAAACCAATAATAGCAATCACAAGCAGTATGATACCTAAAATTCCACATCTTTTAGCCCACTTCTTTTTGTTATCCTTTTTTGTTTCTTGTGTTTGAGTATTTGTTGTTTCTGCCATAATTTTCTCCCTTCCGATATAGTCTCATCTATATCTCGTCATGGCTTGACGGCCTTTACAAAGGACTTAAGATAGTTGATATTTAAATCAAAAAAAGAGATGCAAAATAGCATCTCTCATCGGTTAAATATACACTATTATTTTATCATATTTTAATAAATATAATTATTCTTTGCTTTTCTTTGCAATCCTTAACATGGCACTTTTGACTTCCATTTCCAATTCCTTGCGATTCTTCTGTAGCATCTCATTGCAATCTCCTTCAACACTCAAAGAATAAACTGGGATATTCTCTTTTTTGAAGGCTGTCTTTGCTTTTTCAATACTTTCCTGTCCAGCTTCATCATCGTCAAAACAAAACACTACATTTTTAACAATGTCTTCTTTCTTCATGATACGAAGTAATTGCTTATATTTCCCTACACCAGGGAGTGCAATCACAGAAGCTTCCGGGCAGACTTCCTTTATGGATAAAGCGTCATATACTCCTTCCGTCACAAAAACAGTTGAATTATCCCCGAATAAATCCTGCAAATTCCATATCTCTACACCACGTCTGACCAGCATAACCTGTATCTCTTTTTTATAGTTATCTTCTTTTCTGTATGAGCTTCTTAGCAGGAGTCTTTCGGGAATGCCTTCTTTGTTTAAAATAGGTATAATGATATCTCTATCTTCATAGCTTTTATGACGATATTTATCTCCAAAATACTTCTTTGTATTTTCCTGATTAATTAAGCTTTGAAAAGTCTTCTGATTATAGATGATTCCATGTTTTTTCATAGTTTCATTGGAGATTCCTCTTAAATCAAAATCAAACCCATGAGTATTCCCATGTAATGTATGAGTAACATATCGGCAATAGCTTTGAAGAAGTTCAACGCCCTCCTTATTCATTTTGACTGGATTTCTTTCTTTAATCTTGATTTCCTCTTGGGTAACCTTCCCTTCAAGGAAATCATTAAGGTAACTCACCTCCCCACATTTATTTAATCTATTGCATCTAATAGGAATACGATGACTGTGGTCCTTATTCCACTTATTGATATCGTCAATGTAGCAAAAGGCTTCTTTTTTGCCACACTTTGGACAATACATAATGAAGTAATCTCCACGATTGCTTGCTCCCATTTGCTTTAAGACATTATTCAAACTCATAATACTTATTCCCTTCATCAAAAAAGGAGATATCTGTCACATCTGTATCTGACTGATTATCCCCATATAAAGTTCTCGTATATCTTTCTGTATCCTGTTCTCTCTTTAAATCAGATAAATATTCTACTGAATACATCATATCACCTCGCTAATTGACGTTCAACTTCTAATTCTCTGATTTTTGCTTTCAGCATGAGATTCTCTTCTTCAATGGTACGAATATAATTATCCTTATATTCTAATTCAATTCTTAACTGTTCTAAGAATTCCTGTTGCTCTTTATTTTCAATGATGAGTTCTTCGTAGATTTGAAGTAACTTCTTTTTTGTCTTTTTTCTATTCATAAGCTAATATCTCCTTTTCTAATTCTTCAATATCATAGATGTTAGTGACATTTCCTTCTTCATCGCTGACACTAAAAAGATATTTCTTAGGTTGCTGTGAAAAAAATAAACTTGTCACATTCTCCATTAATTCCTTTGTTTCTTTTTCCATCTCTGGCGTTATTATGTCTTTATTTTGTTTATTAACAATTTCCTTGTATTGGCTCAGCTGTTGAGAAAGTTCAACTATCTCCTGAGTCTGCTTCTTATATTCCTGTAATATCTTTAAGACTTTTTTCCCTGTATTTGTTTTAAAAAAAGCTATCTTTAATTCATTTTCAGTCATCATTATCATCCTTCCTTACATATGTTCCCAAGTTATTTCATCATCAATGCTCTTCTTTTCATAAGAATAGCATTGAATTCTTTTAGGATTATATTTAAATGGAAAACCGAATGGTCTTTTTTCAATACTTGGTTTTTTATGAATACACATAGACTGGCAATAAAAATGACATTCTTGACATCTAGATGTATGATTTTCTCTCATTGTTTGCCTCCTTTTTTCATTAAAAAAAGACATATCAGTGATATGCCTTCATTCGTATTATATTACATACTTATTCTATCATATTTCTCATCATTTTGATGAAAAGAATTTATTTTTTCTATTTTTACAACTGACTTCAAAGTTGTGTTACAATATAAGAGTCGGTAAGTGGGGCATGTCAATAACATGCCTTTTTCTACGATGTAAACATAGACGTATCGGAGGTGTACACATTGTCAAATACAAGAGAATCATATCAAAAGATTTGGCCTGTATATTTACTTACTATATGTTTTGTGTTTATCTTTACGTTATTATTAAATGCAAAACCTATTTATGCCCTGGAAAATGAAATACCCCAACACTCTCCTGCAACGATTCCAACACAATCAGAAATTATTGAAGAAAATGAAGAGACAGTTTCAATCGATGATATTACAAAATCGTATCAATTATTACAGAACAAATTAAAAACAAATGAAACCAAAAAAGAAAAAGCGATTATTCAATACAAAAAAGAACAGGAAGAGAAAAGAAAAACCAAATTACGAGAAGATGTTTTAGAAAAAGCTATGTCAAGAAGAGGAAAACCTTATGTTTGGGGTGCAACAGGGCCTAATCGATTTGACTGTTCTGGACTCACTCAATGGTCTTATAAGCAAATGGGAATTTCTATTCCTCGTGTTGCAGCAGCTCAAGCTCAAAGTGGGAAAAGAGTCAAACGTTCTGAACTGAAAAAAGGAGACTTAATCTTTTTTAGAACAGATAGTTCTTCGCCTAACAGAATTTCACACGTTGGAATGTATGTAGGTGACGGAAAGTTTGTTCATGCTCCACACTCTGGAGATGTTGTCAGAGTCTCATCATTAAGTGGATATTACTTAACACATTATGCTTGGTCATGTCGATATATCAATTAGATTGCCTATTACGGCAATCTTTTTTTATACTAAAATTTGCTTCGAACAAATATGTGATAAAATAAATATGTAAGCTTACACGATTCTATATGACAGAAAGGAGAATATATGGACTTATCTAAGAAAATAAAGGAAATTAGGAAATTCTCTCAGTTTGGTCTTGTTACCCTGTCGCCACATGCATTGAAAAGAGCAAAAGAAAGAGGAATTGAAATCAATGATATCTATTCAATGCTATGCTCCTCTTCCTCAACTATCTGTCAGTTTCACCATAAATATAAAAATCACATTGGGCCAACTTATGTTATCTGGTCCAAATTACATAAAAAATATTATCATATTGTCGTTGGTGAAGAAAAGAGCGTTTCTGGAGCGCCCATCTTCATAGTATTGACAGTATACGTTCCATCACCTAAGTTCTTTACCAAAAATGGGAGATTTTTAAAACCTCTCAAAGAAAGAATGTCCTAATATAAGACGAAAGGTGCCTTTTAGGCACCTCTTTTTTATCCCAAAAATTCGTTTATCTTATCTTCATCGTCTAAAATGATAATATCTGCACCATCTTCTATTAATTTTCTTGCTTTCGTCTCTTTACTTCCGGCGTTTTCTCCGATAAGAATAGCATAGGTCTTCTTTGACACACTACCCACAACCTTGCCACCTCTCTCCTCAATCATTTTCTGATAATATTGACGAGGATTTTTTAAGGTTCCTGTTATAACAAAAGACTTTCCAGCAAGTTCATTGGTAGATTTTGTTTCTTCCTTTATCTGAATATATTGCATTAAATCTTGAATCATTCTTTTATGATTCTCATCTTCAAGCCATTCCATGATGCTACTTGCTGTAACAGAATTGATGTCATCTATTTCGATAAGACTTTGATAAGATGCTAAAAGGAATTTATCAAGAGTCCCATATGCCCTTGCAAGGTCCTTCGCTGTCTTCTTCCCTACTAACGGAATTCCTAATGCGTATAGAAACTGAGACAGGGTTGGATTTGTCGAGTTCTTGACGGATTTTTGAAGGTTTTGATACTTGCGTGTACCAAACTTATCCAAACTCAATATATCCTTTTCATATCTGTCCAAGCGATAGATATCTGCATAGCTTTGAATATATCCTTTTTCAAGGAATACCTCTAAAATACTGCCTCCAAGCCCGACAATATTCATGCCATCTCTTGATACGAACTGAATCATCTTGCCTAGAATCTGACCGTTACAGTCGGAATTTTGGCAGAATAATTGAGGTCCGTTTTGTACCAATACATGTCCACATACTGGGCATGTTGATGGGATTTTGATAGGATTGTCGGTATTGTGATGATGAATGGCTACAATTCTAGGAATGACATCATTGCTTCTTTCAACAATGATGGTATCACCTTCATGAAGACCATATTCTTTATCAGCAAAATAATATCTATCTTTTTCAAAAGGATACCACTCTCCATCATATTCACAGTCAGAAATATAAAATCCTGCTCTTTCACTATCAATCTTCTTGACTGTGATAGAATCCATTTCACTTGATGTTTTTTCAGGGTGGGTATCAATAAGGACATCTCCAGGCATTATATAATCTATATCGCTAATGGCTTCTTGATAAGGAATATGGACTAATTCACCCCATGTATCATATGATTTGTCACGCCATACAGTTCTTTCCTTGTATAAGGTTGGCAAAGTCTGAATATAATCAGGATTGTTGAGAGTTGCCTTTGTAATTTTTACGCCTCCTAATGATATTTCATCAAAGACAGCGACTGGCACAACCTTTCCTGATTTGCCTACTTGCCATTCAATATCCTTTAATGTTGTTAAAGCATAAAGAGGCTTAAACTTATAGGCAAATGCCCATCTTGGCCCTTTTTCTGTCATCCCTAATTCTTCTCTTTTTTGAATACTATTGACCTTGATGACAAGTCCATCACATACAGCTTGAGGATATCCATCAGCTACAAGGACATTGAACCCATCAACTTCTTGAATCATTCCATTCAGCCTTGATTCAATAACTTCCCTTAATTCCTGCCATGTATCCACAAGATATACTGGAACGCTTCCAAAACCAAGCACTTTCACGTGCTCAACATTTTGAGAATCCTTATCACTGAGTTCTATATTATCATGCTGCCCAATGTCATAGAACATGACTTGAATTCCCTTACCTTTCACATCCTGACTATCTTGACTTCTCATGATGCCTGCTACACCATTTCTTGGATTGGAATAGTCTTTTTGTAAAGATTCCTTAAAGATGTCATAAGGAATGATGGCTTCCCCTCTTACCTCCAATGATGCATTATCACTTAAAGTTTTAGGATAGAGAGTGTCAGTATTTTGAAAGTTTTCAGTAATCAAATCACCTGTATAACCATTCCCTCTTGTCGCAGCATTGACAAAAAATCCGTTTTCGTAATTGATATTACATGTGATGCCATCCAATTTAGGTTCAATAATCACTTCAGTTCCATCTCCACCAACAAACTCATAGAAATCCTTTAAATCTTCCAACTCTCTTGATTTCTGATTAATGGATAATAAAGGAGATTTATGAGTATATTTAGGGAATAAAGTTGTGCTTCCAGCATCCTTCCCAGCCCCAATTCTTCTCGTTGGTGCATCTTCCATATTCTTTAACTCTGGATATTTTTCTTCATACTGTAAATATTCTTCATATAATCTATCATATTCAGCATCAGATATATCTGATTGTCCTAATTCATAGTATTGTCTGTCATATTTAGCTATTAAGTTCTTAATTTCTTGTACTCTTTCTATTTCTTTCATTTGTTTCCTCCTAAAATAAAAAGAGATATGCTTTCACAAACATATCTCTTGTATATATTGACATTTATATTATAGCATATCTATCGAGAATTGAAATCTTCAAGCGATTCAGTAATACTTCATGAATACATATATGTCCACAGTTTATACACATAAATTTGCTATATTACATATATGGCGAGAAAATTCAAAAAAGAAAGGAAGATATTTTTGAAAAAATTAAAAATTATATTTTTGACATTGGCAATTGGATTTTTTATGATTCCAACAGATGTTTCCGCTCATGGGAACTATTTAACTTGGAAAAACGATGCAAAATTAATAAATGGTGTAGGTAGTTATGGAAAACATGTTAGGTACTTTTGGGTTGATTCTTCAGCTTCTGGCCAAACGAGTATGATTAATCAGGTAAGAAATGAATGGGTTAACACATCAAATATCCAGAGAACATCTATCTTAATCAAGAAGATTTCTACTCAAAAAAGTTCAGTATTTGATATCTATAAAAAACAGATATACCCAACATCTACTGGTATCATAGGGCAAAGTTATTTTTATAACAGTTCCAATAAAGACATGGAAACACCTACATACAATTATAAGTGGACAAAAATAGTTCTTAACACTTCTGTGTTCAATAAACAATCTGCTTTCAATCAAAGAGGAACTATAGCTCACGAATTTGGTCATTGTATGGGATTGGCTCATTCTACTGATAAAAATAGAGTGATGACACAACTTGGAAGTGGAAGAAAAGTTGCAAAAGCAAGTAAAGTCGATTTACAGACAATTAATCATTTATATGGATAATGGAGGCATTATATGAAAAAAATTACTATATTAATAGCACTATTTACTTTAAGTTTATCTCTTGTAGGGTGCTCTTTTACAAAAGATAAGAATAGTAATACAGTGATGAATGATAAAAGTGTATCTATAAACAGTTTTAATCCTAAAGATTTTTCAAATAAATTAGAAGTCAAATCAACACTGGATTTTGATAAGATTTATGAAAACATGGAACAGCTTGAACCAGACGCTCCTAATATTGTTTATGGAACAGTTAAGGAAGTCAAAAATTTTGATGAATCAGGAACAGCTATGACTTGTTATAATTTATTGGTTGAGGAATCTTATAAAGGAAACCTCAATGAAAATGATTTAATATCAGTCTTAGCTATAGGTGGATATGTTCGTTTAGATAAATATATTGAAGTATTTGGAGATGGTAAGTTCTCTGATTATTCAACAAATGAAAGACAATCTACTGTCATTGAAGAAAGTCCAATGGATGCACCTATACCTAAAACGGGAGATAAATATTTGGTCTTTTTATCTGAGCCCATCAATAATGAATCACCTTTCCCAGATGGTGCATATAGCGAAATTGGTTCATTTATGGGAAGATATTATGATAACAATAAATTAAGAAGTTCAAAAGAACATTATTTTGCAAGATATACACCTAATGACGAGCCAAATTTCTATGGAAAAAAAGATAAGGCTTATTCTATGTCAGAAGTTAAAGATATTATAAAATAAAAAAATAAAAGAAGTGGTAGATTTAATAAAAAATTCTACCACTTTGTCAACAGTCTAAAATGTGACACAGTTGTGTCACATTTTTTATTTAAGTAAACTACGCGGCATTGAAATACCGGGACTTCCTACCCTATTAAATCGTATGGTCGGACCATAACGTTTTAGAAAGATAATAATCATTGTTTTTCAAACAGGCATTCCAGCATGTATCAATATAGTACCATGCATTTCCTATTTTTACTCTATTCCATGCATGACTTCCCCATTCTCCATGTCCACCATCTGCAATCCCAGCAACATATTGACTTTCAATACCTAATGTCTTGCATGCTATATCAAAAAACTTTGCATATCCATCGCAGACAGCTTTTTTATTTTTGAGAATTCCAATAGGTTCATAGGCATCATCCTGATAGCTATAATCATAATTTGTGTTATCTCTTAAATAGCTGTTTATCTTGTTGACTGCCTGTTCCTCTGTTAAGCCTACGAGTCCTTGATTTTTTACCCATTGTCCAACATCCTTGATAGTCTCATATCGTCCTATAGATGACTCATAAACTCTGACGGCACATCTTGTTGTTTCCTCACCTTCAATTGCTCCTGTCCCCCAGTTATGTCCTGGAATAGGGATATCAAACATATAATCTTCTATCTGATTTAACAGTTGCTTATAATCCACTGATTTTGGAACCTCGAATTGAATATCATAAGACTTATGATTGATATAGCAATCATATAATTCCTGACATAATTGCTTATACTCACTAAATTGAGGAGCTTCTGCTGCATTTCTTATACCTGTAATATCATGAAAGCTGGTTCTTTTACCAGAAGCCTGCTGTGTTGTATTTTGACTTGTATTGCTTTCACTTTTTTTGACTGGAACGACACCCTTGATATGGGATGAACTGCTTGATGAAGATTTTTGCTTAGCCAGTCTTTCCTGTGCTTCTCTAATCTTTTCTTCCTGTTCTTGACAATATTTTGTATATCCTTTATTGTTTTTGTCTTTCATATCAGCCTTATAAGCTTCTTCATATGAAAGAACTTCTATCGTGACGGGCTTTTTCGTTTCGAGACCATTTTTATCTTTAGCAACGATATTGACTGTGTATTTCCCTGCTTTAGATAGATTGTAATCACCATCTATTCTGACCTGGGCTGATTCAGTCATACCTTCAGTTAATTTATCTTCTGCTTTCCAGTATCCCTTTTCCAATAAGTTGTCTTTAGAATCCTTGATTAAAGTGATTTTATCCTTAAAGGATGTAAATTGAGGTTCTTGAGTATCCTTAACTTCTACTTTTACATCTTTTGTTTCTTCTTTATAGGATAACTGAACCTGATAAACCCCATTCAATAATCTCTCCTCATCTAGATTCTTTCCTTTAACTATGACATGGAAATCATTTTCACTAATATTTGAATGAATCTTATCAGGATTAACGTAGAAGTAAATAGAATCCGGTATATCCTGTCCATATTCAATCTGATAATAATCTTTATCAATCTTGTTTAATACTAGATAATAATCATAAAAGAACCACAATGTGGAAAATAACAAGATGCCCATAAAGAATGTTATCAGGATTTTCTTGTAATGACTTTTAATATAACCTCCTAACTTTTTCAATTGACCTTTAACTGTCACCTTCAACACCTCATAAAAAAAAGATGTGCGTTGGCACATCTCCTTCGTTATATTTGACATTTTCATTATAGCACACTTTAGGAAAACATGTGCATTACTCAAAGTTTTTTTATGTTTTGCTTTTCTTGAATATGTTTTTTTGCTTTTTTGAGGAGTAGGTACTCTGATTTTGCCTTCAGTAAACAATCCATACTTTTCCTCTTTCGTGTATTTTGTTAATTGCTTTTGTCTTGCTTTGATTTTCATGTTAAACACCAACTTCCTTCAATATATTAGTAATCAAATCTTCTAACTCATAATATGTCTGCCCATATATTCTCGATTCTTCTAACATTCCTGTTCTTTCCTTGTCAGGCAATGACACGTCCAATTCTTCTAGTTTATTTTCAAAGACCTGAAGAACCATAATAGCAATTTCTCTTTCTTTATCCATTAGTTTTCAAGCTCCTTTTGGCAATGTTTACAAATCATTGTTCCTTCTGGGATTTCTTCGCCACAGCAGACACAGTAATTTGATTCCTCTATATATCTCACATTCTCTTTAATTTCTAATTCCATAATTTCAACCCTCCTTCAATTCATTCAAAAATTGAACAACATATGTAACAGCGTCATAAATACCAACTAATGTAGAGTCACCTATACACCCTGCCTCATCATATGCAAAATCATAAATATGCTCAGCCTGTTTGGTAGTAAATCCTTCTTTCATGATTTCTTCTAGAACTTTTTGTTTCCATGCTTCATATAATTGATTCTTTTGTTTTTTATTTTCTAGAATGATAGCCTTACGATTCTCATTATGTTTTTTTACCTCTTCTCTGTTCCATCTCACGCTTTTATCTGCATCAATAATATAATTCTCTAATAACCTTTCTGGAACTTCTTTCCCTTCAAATTCAATATATTGTTTTGCCAATAATTCTAATTCCTTATTCATAACATTCCTCCTTCTTATAATAATGGTAGATAGGCTTTCTTATTTTTTTCAAAACCATCCTGATAGAATAATCCTTTTGCATAAACGGGATAATCATTCTTTTGCAAATACATGACAATTTCCCTTAATCCACCTTCTACAAAGTAACAATGCGGACAGCCATGATAGCCACTAATTCCAACGAGTTGCCCCACAGTTGTCGGATGACCGCAGTATGGACATTTCACAACAGTCATCATCAAGTCTTTGTTTTCCTGAATGATTTCAGGATTGTTATACATACCTAATCTTTTCATTTTGTTCTCCTTTCCAATAAAAAAAGACACGCTTTGCGTGTCTATAGTTCGTTTATTATCTACAGATATATTTTATCATAATTATATCCTTTTTTATCATTATATAATGTTTTTACCACTCCCTTTCAAACAATTCATCTACTTTTATAGGAGCAACACCATACCACTCAGTAGGTTGTTTTGCATTGTCATACCATGTCAGACCTTTTGAGTTATCATATTCAAAATAAAATTCAGGTTCTTTATTATTTATCTTTGCTAATACTAGCCATTCATCAAAAGAAGTATATGACAATATATCTTCTAATCCCATATTTTTTAGTATTTCATAGAACTTATCAAATTCTTTTTCTGTTTTGATTTCAACAACATTTCTTGTCGCCAAAAAATCAATGATTTTATAATCATAAGCCATTTTTTTCCTCCTTCAAAATAAAAAAGACGCGTCAATGACACGTCCTTCTTCGTATTAATTTACATATTTATTATATCACAATTCAATATAACATTCTACTATGATAATGATTAGTCATTTAGTGTATCCTTTGTAATTGTATATTGATTGTATAGATAATTCAGAGCATCAAGTTCCATATTTGTTATACCAGATTGAATAAAATCTTCCACTTTCACGGCGTATTCATTATAGGAAAAGTGCTCTATTGTATCCATCTTTCTGGAATTCACATATAACTTTTCTTTTTTTACCCTTTCCAGTAACTCATCTTTCGTGAATTTCCTGGACATGATTTCCTGAATCCCTTCCAAACGCTGGTAATATTCCTCTTCATCAGTTTCCTGACCGAACACTATTTTCTTTTGTTTCTTGATTTCAACAATATCATCATAAAGAATCTGAACCTTATCTATTCTTTTGTTGACGTGATAATGTCCAGCAAACCATACTTTAAATTCTACTGTATCCATAATGTTCTGTAAAACTTTATTTAAATGAATATATTTCTTATCATAGCGCTCCATATCAGGTAAAGCTAAAAAGCCTAATTGTATATGTGTTGATGTCGCTACATCATGTGTAATGATATAGTCTACTTGATTATTCACCTTATTCAAGTTTCTCATTGCATTATCGACTTCATTCTGTGTAGGCAACTCCTCCTGCCACCAGCTTTTTCCTTCTATTCTATATTCTACATCATGTGAGAAAGCTCCTCCAAAGCAGAAATATCTTTCATTGTTTAAAGTCATGATTTCTCCACGTTTAATATGATAAAGACTGTCCGTAATTTGATGTGCTCTTGCGCCATGAAAATCAACTTCTGGATATGAATTCAATAAAGGATGGTTTTCATGGTTTCCATCAACATACACTGTTGTCCATGGCTTTTGTGTTATCCATTTTATCCACCATTGGTCACTTTTATCCCCGCTCCAGACAAATCCTGCGTCACCGCAGATAATGACAATATCATCTTTTGTTAACGTATTACCTACTTTGAAGTTTTTTGAGTTTAATTTATGTATGTCATGAGGGCAATGGGTATCTCCGGTTATAAATATTCTCATTTTGTTACCTCCATTCATTTTGTTGTCTTTTATATCTGTCAAAAAAGAACTATTGCTTATCATTTCAGCTCTTTTATCAATTATTGTTGATTGGAACTACTCTATCTTTTTGTATATCTCTTCAATATCCAAACATAAATCCTTCATTAACTGATTGTTTTCCATATGTGGATATAATAATAAAAAGGCATCATATATTTGATTATTATCTAGATATTCATAGACTTGATGAGCATCTTCTATAAATCTATCAATAGTCTTGGCATCTCTCAATACAACAGCTTCATCCTCTTTGAAGTGGGTGATGATGAGAGGGCATTGCCAAGCATGTTGATAGAAGCCTCTGGGTCTGTAGTCAGGGTAGTTGTATTTCTCTATAATTTCATCAAGTATCTTCATATCTTCATCAGAAATCTTCCATTTCCCATGAATAAAGGGATTATTGAAGTTAACAGTATTTCCACCCCCAGGCTTTTCATGATAAGCCAACTGATATCTTAAAATCTGTTGAATGTCATAAGCTCTTTGTGCATTCATAGGAGTATCTGGACCCCAGATGCCTAATGAGCCATTAAAACTAACACCAACTAATTTTGGTATGATGACAGTTCTTAACTTATAACATATATCTCTTAATTCTGTCCCACTTTGAAACATGAATGAATATTCTCTGACTCTGAATATTTCTTCATACTGTCCCATATAGAGACGTGAATAAGTATCTAACTCTCTAATCATTCTATGAATATCCTTTATTTTCAATGTTATCTCTTTCATTTTTGACCTCCTTACCATCTTGTTGCTTTTCCATTTATATATGTATGAATGTCATCTTGAATCTGTACAGAATATACTCTATAAAACAGCCATCTTTGCCAATTCGTCTGCTCTTTCGTTGAATTCTACACCAGTATGAGCCTTCACCTTATAAAACTCTATTTCAATTCCCTGACTATTCATAAACTCTCGATAATACTGAGTATATGGATTCTTGGCCTTGTAACCTCCTGTCACCCACATTTCAATACCTTTATAATCATAATAGATTTTTACAAGTTTATATCCATGTCTTTTTGCATACTTGACAGCTTCCATTGCACCGAGAATCTCACCAGCGACATTACGCATTGTTCTCATGCCATCTTCCTGGCCAGTTCCATATGCTTCAAACAGAACAATTCCATGGTCAATACCGACAATACCAAAACCATATTTCTTATCTGAGATGTTACTTCCATCAACATAAGCAATCAATGTATCTGTTCTTCTTTCAATAGGAATATCCATGACAATAGTCTTCTCTGTTTCGAAGACGTCTTTAGAGATAATAACTGGTTTTTCTTCAGGGCTTGTTTCAATTTGTTTTCTCATACCTACGAATTCTTTTGCATCTTCCAAAGTTTTGAAAGACTTAAATTCAGCTTTTGCATATCCATCGACTTGCTTCTTGCAATCATCCCATGTTGTATAAATACCTGGTTTTCTTCCATTTTTCACAGCATAATATTTCATAATTTTCCTCCTATTCTCTGGCTACAACAGCCATATCAGTATTTGTATAATATTCATACCCATTATTGGAAGCTACATCATATAACTTCTGAAAATTCGTTAAATAGTCCTTTTCCATATTCAGACCATCAATATCACCATTCAAAACCTCGATATCATCCTGCAAATCCTTGACTTTTACATTAATGGTTGCCTCAAGGGAATTGCAATATGTGATTCCTGCTATAAAAACTATTGTCGAGATTATCATAATCCTTTTACAAACCTTATTAAATCTTTTTACTTTCATCTTTTAACCTCCAAAAATATGCTCAATTCCTCTTAACTTCTTTAAAGGTGTTGAAAAATGATAATTGTTATCTTCCTGCATCAGTCTCAGTAAATCATCTGTACTTAATTCAGCTTTTAATGTTTCAATAGGTAAAGATGAACAATCAACATCGTATTGCAATTCCGTGGTTAATACAAGCTGACCAGAAATATGATATTCTCTTTTTAAATAGTTCATCAAAATACTAGACATTTCCTTTTGATATTCCTGAAGAATCTGCTTCCTTTCGGTATCTGTCTGGTAATAGAAAGCTTTTGATTGATAGAATCCTTCACTACTTAACTGAATCATAAATAAACGATTCGCTACATCATTTCCATTTAAAAGATGAAAACGAGAATGTCTATTATTGGAATTTGAGAAGTATTGTCCTAGATTTTCAAGAGATAATTCTACATCCTTCAATAATAATCTTCCTTTAATTTCGTATCTGCATTTTCTCATTTTTTATCACCTCTATAACTGAATATTTGTGGAAGTTTGTATATTGTATTTTTGTAGGATTTTTGATACGACTGACCAATCTCCTCCACCTAAGCCACATCCTATCTTATATGGTGCGATAATAATGTCGTTTGGATAGAGGATTCTTAGGCTTTGAAGGGCTTTGTTCATTGCTTCATAATCGGTCTGTCGAACACCATTTCCATAGTCGTCTTGAGAAAACATATTGACAATGATTTTATCATCTGCTTCATAAATCATGATATGCCCTAACAGTTCCTTTGACGAGGCTGACTGACATATGATTCTATATTGCATATATAACTCTGGGTATCTGTCTGCGACCTGCTTGGCAAATCCTGAACCCATGACACCCTTGCAGTTAACCTGATGGACAATAATTAATTTCTTATCTTTCATTTCAAACATAATTTTCCTCCTTTCTATGCAACAAAAAAGACATGCCTTGGCATGTCCTATTCGTTTATATATTACATTTTCATTTTATCATATTTTAAAGTGTATTTAGAGATTTGGTGTGAATAATATCATGATTAATATCTTCTACAAACAGATTGTGGTCATCCACATAATAATTTGCAAAGATTTTGCGAGGATTATTATGATAGAATTCCTTCATATGAGGAAGATTATCATTGATAGCATCAAATTCTATTCCTAATCTATCACAAAACTCAATAGCATCCTCAAGATGCTTGCCTTCTCTCATAGTATATAAAATAATATAATCACCATTAGCCTTGCATTTTTTGAGAAGATTGATAGTGGATTGAATAGGGGTTCCAATATCTGGATAAGCATTCGTTACAATCGTTCCATCAAAATCAAATGCATAAATTTTCTTCATAAGTATCACCTCAATTCATATACATAAAGTTACTGTTATTCAATGTCATTCTATCTTTAACTTAATAACATTGGTCAGTTAACCAATATAGTTCTATCTTTAACTTAATAACATTGGTCAATTAACTAAACTTTTTCTTATATTGACAAAATTAGTTTAGATATACATATGTTTTGAAAAAAGAGATAGCAATGTATCTCTCTTATGGATTGCAGGACTGACAAGGTGTATATCCATCTTTAATCAGTTCCTCTTTTGATTGATTTGTTTCTTTTTTGTTTCGTTGACTCATCTGACTTACAGAATCACAATCAGGTCGATGAATTTTTTTACTGTTAGTATTGAGAATATAAGTGACTTCTGTATTTCCTGTCTGCCCTTTGTCACTTGTATTTGCTTTGGAAGCAATTGATGTCAGTCCTGTTGCATAGTCAATTTCTATGCCTGGTTTATCAGGACTCACAACGTTAGGCTGAACATTATAGATAAATACACAAAACTCAAGTCCACCACCATTGTCTTCAAGTGATTCAGCTTCCATAATAACACCTTTCGCCACCAGATTATCACCTTCAAAAATAGGCGTTACTCTATAAAGAAGTGTATTGCCTGTATCATAGACATAATCTAATGCCATGTTTTCATAATGCAACATTCCATATTCGTCATCTGCATTGAAAAACCTTGTCCCAGTGATGAGATTTTCTTTGACATTTGTATCAAATAGATTATCAAATAACTTGAACATGGCTAAATGTGAACGATTATAGACATATCCTAATTTTTCAGAAACAATGCCATCATATCTTTTTGTTTGCCATCCAGAAGGTTTAATATCACCAATATCGTCTCTTTCTGTTGTTGCAATAGATGATGGTGAAGCAACAGCCATGACTGGACCACAACGTCCAAGACTATCCAATTCTGGAACAGAATAATAATCATTCCCATAACTTCTTTCCTTATCAGTAAAGTAAGTTTCATTGTTGTTTAATACAAGATTATAATGAGTCCCATCAAAATCTGGAATATCTTCTTTGCTATAAGTTGTTGTCTGCTGTGTTGAATTGTTGATTGGACTATCCTGAGTTGTCGAGCATCCAGTAATGAATAATGACAATACAATGGCCATCAAAATTGTTAATATCTTTTTTCTATTCATAAACATTCTCCTTTTCTATATCATAGCTTATTTGTGCAATGAATGAAATCCATTCTTTTATCTCCTAAAGAAAAAGGGAGAAAATTATTCCCCCTCTATCGTTTAAGATTACACTTATAGTATAACATAATTATTTAAGAGACTTTCCTTTCTTCCAGCTCCCTATCTATCATCATTGTCTTTACCATCACCAATGATGCTGTCTCTGATAATCGACTATTCACCATATCTAGAAACTGAAATGCATTTGCTACATCATATGTCCCTTCTTCTAAATATTCATCTATATTATCCTCAGTTATATCAGTATAGATTTCTAGGATTTCTTCGATATTGAATTCTTTTATCATTTCATCGAATTCCTTGTATTCTTTTTCCAATCCTAAACTTCTGTATCTTATTTTTAGATTCTTTTCAGCATTCTTTAGCTTATCATACAGCATAAACAAGCTCTTTTTCTTCAGGAAGAAATTATCAATCATGCGTTGTGATTCTTCATTTTTTACCATTCTATCTAAAAGCGCTAGACATGTCCATAGCATATAAAAAAGATACAGATAATATATATCTGTATCCACTAGATAGCTCATTATTCATCATTTATTTATGAAAAATTAATGAGCCTTGAAATTATAAATCGGTTTAAGAATTTTATCAACTTTTACTGTATCTTCAATATTGGAAATAATCTCATCAATGGACTTATATGCCATTGGGCTCTCATCAATTGTTGATTGACATACTGAAGAAGAATAAACATTTTTCATAGATTCTTCAAATTCTTCCAATGTAATACTGTCTTTAGCTTTGCTTCTTGACATCAATCTACCTGCTCCATGTGGTCCTGAAAAGTTGTAATCTTGATTGCCTTTTCCGATACCAATGATAGAACCATCTCTCATATTAATAGGAATAAGAATAACTTCATTTTTGCGGGCTGAAATAGCTCCTTTTCTTAGAATTTTGTCTTCATCTATATAATTATGAAGAGTTTCAAATCCTGATGATGAAAACCCTTTGGTTTTGTTATCAAAGCCACAAATAAACAAATGTGGCCCTATTTCATCAATATATGCATTCAAATCTCCATCATCAAACCCGTTATCCTTTACAATGAATTCCAAAATAGATTTTGCAATGTATTGTCTGTTTAGTGAAGCAAATTCTGAACATAGCAATACGTCATGAAGATAATCTTTAGCAAATTCACCTTCAAGATAACATAAATCATGAGGAATTCTCTTTTCTTCTTTATAATTCATTTCAAACTCTTCCAATTTTTTACTTATTTCTTTTTGACGCCCTTCTGCTTTAAGCTTGTTAATAATTTCCTGTCTTGCTTTTTGATGGTCTTGTTTGACATGATTGCAGTATTCATCTGCTATATTTTGATATATTTCTGCAACTTGCTTTCCAAGATTTCTGCTGCCCGTATGAACAATTAAATAATGATTCCCATAATCATCTTTTGAAATCTCAATAAAATGATTTCCACCACCAAGACTCCCTAAACTTCTTTTAAGATATTCTACTTCTTTTAATTCTTTAAAACATCTAAATTTCTCTATATTGAATTCGTGAGGTTTATAAATAGGGTTTTCATTAACATTGAAGCCTGCAGGAACGTTCTCATTGATGAATTTATCTATTCTTTCTAAGTTCAGGTTTAATTGTTCTGGAATTTGAATAGTTAGCATTCCACATGAAATATCTACGCCAACAAGAGAAGGACAAACCTTATCTTTTAGCTGAATTGTTGTTCCTATAGTGCATCCCTTTCCAGCATGGCAGTCTGGCATAATAGCGATTTGACATCCTTCTAGCCATCTTTGATTACATAAATCCATTATCTGACTGATACATTCATTTTCTACAGTTGTACCATATACTTTCGCTGTATTATATTTTCCTTTAATTTCAAACATTTATTTGTCCTCCGATAATTTGATAATTGGTTCTTTTTTCATATTATAAATGGCAGCTTCAACTTCATAAATACCTTTTTCTGTAATCTCTGTTTCTGTTTGCCACAATATTTTGTTTTCACTAAATGCCTGCATAAGCTTTTCATAATTATTGAGCTTCATTTCAATATCAGCCTGTTCAGACATATAGATTTCTTTGATTTCATATTTGAGTCCTGTCAATTTCTCCATCATTTTTGCTGCCTGATTGATATATGACAATGATGTATATATTCTTGCATGATGGATGAACTTACTTTTTTGCTCATGCCCAGCATAGTAAGTATTGTCTTCAAACTTCATAACATATAATTTTTTCATAACATGACTTCTCCTTTTCGACTACATCTCAACTAAGTCTCGACTTATTTGTTTTTACTTATTCTTTTTTCCAAATTAATCCTCTTCTACAGTCAAAACTTCAGTAATTTCTCCATCATATTCATCATAAATTTCTTCATAATCATTATTTAAAATTCTTTGCCTTGCTTCTTCTACAGTTTTGGCTCTCACAGAACCTTTACATGTATTCACTATCTTTCCTGTAAAATTATATGTCTTTTCCATTTCTTATACCTCCAACAATTTCCTTTCATCTTCCGTTAACAAACATTGATTCATCAATAATTCAACTGGATTACGTATACCATTTTCATCAGTGTACCAATCCTGCGTAAGTGTATTGATATTTTGACTAAGTCTTTCCATTTCTCTTTGTTGTTTCTTAGTTTTTCTATTATATGGCAAAATCTTTTCATATTCCTCATTCAATCTTTCAAACAATTCACTGACATCCATAGAAAATACATGATGGCATACAAATCTTTTTCCACTGACAGGGTCATATTGTATTCTGTGCCATCTGTAAAACTCCTTATAATCAGAGTAATAATTTTCTTCCCAATCATAGTCTCCATCATCAATCATTTCAGATTCTCTCAAATAGACTCCAATCTCTGAATCATCATCCATAATTCGATTTTCATAGTCCTCAGAGTGGTGAGAAAGAGGCATGAGAAGTGTATGGAATGTTTTAGGAATCTGATTTTGAAATGATTTCATATCAAAAATATAGAATTCCTGTCTTTGTCCATCATTTTGATAAAAATAAACACCATAATTAATAACTATTTCATTGGGGTTATTCCATTCTCGTATTTCGTCCATAATTAATCTCCTTTTCTATTTACTCTCTTTCAACATGATAAATATAGACATCCAATCCTTCTTCCATAGCTGTCTTAATCATGTTTTCTGTTCCTCTGCTTGGGTTATCCTTATATCTAAAAGCAATCAGGACATCACCGTATTTTGCCATTTCCTGATTTCTTAAAGGGCCTGCACGCTTACCATATTGATTCCAGTCAGCTGGAAATTCCTTCAATGATATTTTTGAAGATTGCTGGCTTAGAGCATAATTTTTTGCAATTCTATCAACACCCTTTGCGCCACCTTCTACAATTTCAATTTCATCTTCATCACTGTATAAGGATAAAACAGCATTTAAGATGTTTCTGACTAAGTCCTCATTTTCATAGTCTCTTGGACCAGCTACAACCACTTTTAACATTTCATTTCCTCCTTCAGTATCCTTCAACACTGAGGCAAATGCCTCATAATTTTTATTTTTTGACTTAGGTACAGCAAAAATAATATCTGTAAAAGAATACTGATACTTCTGAATCGCTCTCAAAAACTCCGATGCAACTAATGTAGGAGATTGCTTGAATACTCCAGCACCCCATGCACCTAGAATCAAGATATCTGCTCCTTCTGTCATGGCAACTTGAAAAAGAAATTCTATTCTCTCTCTAAGGATTTTCTTGTTTTCTTCTTCTGTCACATTTTGGTATTTTGAAGCAGCTCCATAGTTTGGTGCAGCACAAGTTAACACATCAACAAGATAAGGTCCATTGTCATTGAAGAACACAATATCTTCTGTGTATAGTGCACGATGTTCATACATGGCTCTGTTCAAATTCTTTCTATTCCATGCATAATAAGTCTTGTCAAAATGGAGTAGTACATTATAAAGCGTACTGTCATGACATAACGCTTCCTCCTGGGCTAATGAGCCGTTTAAAAACATCCCTCCAGGATTCTTGTAAGAAGCAAAGTTCAAGACCGCAACACGGCTTAATTTGTCTTTGTTTCTGACTTCAAAGATTGCCTGAGATGTCGTCATGTCTTTGAGGTGGATTTGACATGGTTTTGAATAGTGTTTTCTATCTGTTTTTAAGAGTGTATTGGTATTGATATCATAAAGACGTGTATTGTTTACAGAGCATTCGATATCCTCTTTACACTCC
Source organism: Massilimicrobiota sp. An142 (assembly GCF_002160725.1). Lineage (NCBI taxonomy): Bacteria > Bacillati > Bacillota > Erysipelotrichia > Erysipelotrichales > Erysipelotrichaceae > Massiliimicrobium > Massilimicrobiota sp. An142. The sequence continues at coordinate 34,725 of NZ_NFLD01000021.1, forward strand.
TTTTCCATATCTTGATAGTGTTTTAATGCTTTTTTCTTCATTTCTTCTTTCCTATTCCATGGATTGTCATTGAACATGATTTATTCCTCCTCGTATCTTCTATTTTTAATCTCTCTTGCCTTTAAAATAAATTCCTTATAATCCTCATAGCTATCAAATTTGACAATTGAACCATTATAAATATCCATACAATCAAATCCTTTTGTCAATTCATAGTTATTAGAAGTCACTAGAATATATCCATCCAGACCTTTAATATCTTCATGAATCATATGAAATACCTTGTTATATTCTATTTGTTCGTCAATACTCAATCCTGAATCAACTGCATCAAAGGTAATAAAAAAAGGTTTTTTATCTTCTTTTCTTTGACGGACGAAAGCTCCTACCTGAGATAAGATATCAGAAAATCCTTGTGTCAGTTTTTCACCTTCACTCGATGATGTTAACCAAGCAATCTTTTCAAACTGATTTGTATGTAAAAACAACTCCATATTTCGATGAACAGAATTCAACTTTTCTGAATCATATTGTAATAGTTGTATATCATTGTTTTTGCAATATCCCTTGACTATAGAAATGAGCGTACTTTTTCCGTATCCATTACATCCAACAAGGATAGTGACTCCCGGATTCAATGAAATTTCTTCTGTACTATACATTTCAATTCCTTCATCATAATAATCTTTATTTATTTTTAGTTTCATTTTATCTCTCCTCTCAATAAAAAAAGGATATGCTTTGTGCATGTCCCTCTTCGTATAATATTACATTATTATTGTACCATAATACCTTGGTATTTTGATGGAATCATCTCAACTTTTCACTAGTATACAGTCTTTGATGAAATGTCTCGTTTTCTTCACTGTCTCTTACAACAGCATATCCTCCTTCAGGAATCTTAAAACTGCTCTTTAAGAAATCATCATAATCCTTGTCATACATACGTATTTCTGTTTCATTATTGATAATCAATGTCGTATACCATTTTCCTGTATCTTTATAAATATCTACAATCAGTCTCATTTTATCACCTCGTTTATTTCTCCTTTTATTGTATCATTTTTCTATGCTAAATATAAAAAAGATGGGGTGTCTTATTCCCCATCTGTCATATCATATTTATCATTTTTTCAAGAATATGTATATCGGACTTAACGCTTTTTAATTCTTCCAGTAATTGATGTCTCATATCAATGAACTCCTGCATTTTTTGTTTTCTTTCTTTTGTATTCTTTCCAATGTATATATCTTTTTTTTCATTGGAAGAGTATGCATATATATATTCCTTTCCAGAAATAACCTTTATTTTCATCTGCGTAAAAGCATATTGCTCTTTTAATCTTGTTTCAAAAGCATTTTTGGCGCGATTCTTTCTGTCCAGTTCTTCTATAAGAACATCTTTTACATATTGCAAAGACATATATATCACCTTTACCTTTCATATACAAGTTGCCAGAATTTAACTTCTAAAATTAGATTTTTTTGGTAACTTTCATTCTTATATTATACTCGATTATCTAAAAATTTATATATTTGATAAATATTTTAGATAAATTTTATCGCTTCAATCATTGCAATAACAAAAAAAAGCCAGTCTTCTGACTGACTCATTGACGTAGAGAAAAGTGAGTCTTCAGACTGACTACCCAATCATCGTATTATAAAGTTCAATATTTCTTCTGCCATTTTCATATAATGCAACTGCTTGTTCTAATTGAACCATTCTAGCCCATCCATCAAACTTCTTATCAAATTCACTCAAAACATTTAATAGTGCAATCTGTTCTCTCGCATGTTCATATACTTCTTTCCAGTTTTTTGTTTGTTTTGTTGTCATTGTTGCTTCCATTTATTTGTGCTCCTTTCTTTCTTCCAAAAACCTATCCAAATCCTCATAATATCTATTCTCTATTACATACCCATTTTCCAGCTTCGTGATGCTTTGACTGGTAAGTACATCTATCAATCTCTGATAATCCTCTACCTGTCTTTTCATATCCTCATAATCACATCTCTCCATAAGTATGATGTCATCAAGAGGCGTATCATGAATAGACTCAGATGAGGTCTTGAGATAGAATCGATTCCTCAAAAAATCTATTGAAACTTCCAATTCATCTCCCGTTGGTCCCACCAATGTCTGAGTAATGAAATATTGGGTGAAAATAGAGGGTTTGAGGTTTTTTTTGATAATTCTCATCATAATCTTTTCCAATCCTGATGATTTTTTCATAACTTGTCTTTAAATATTGACAAATGAGTGCAAAATAATCAGTTTTAATAAAAGAATTGAATGAGAATTCTAAAATCGAATCATAATTGATGTACAATTTTATCTTTTCTTCTTCAAATTCCATTTCCAAAATGACGTAATCTTCATTATCTGAACATTCTATAAAGAAGTTCCCGCTTTTTATTTTTGAAGATGTCAATCCCAGTTTTTCTATATTTTGCTGACGTGCCAATACGTCAAAGTAAATTTTAAAATATTGATAATCCATTATCATCGCTCCTTCAACTGAAAGTCTTTAAATTGCAAGTTCTAAATCATAGACCTGTAATGAAGCCAAAGCTCTCTCTACATCTTTGTTTTTGTATTCATTTTGAATATCCTGCTTAATTTGATTGATAGCTTCTTCAATTGTCTTATCAAAGACAACTCCTCCCTTATCACTATCAATTCCTACATTAAAATCATAACCAAAAGCTTTCATAATTATCCTTCCTTTCTATAAAACACCTAAACTTTTGACTTGAAATGTTTCAATGTCAGAGCAATACTGACGAACATCTTCAAGAGTTAATTCTTTTCCTCTCATATCTGGAGGCAAGATAAGATTGACTGATGTCACAGTATTCGCATATTTTGCCAATCCTAAAGGCAATACACCAATGACGTCCTTTCCTTCAATCATTTCCTTTGTTGCATGAGCATGTAGTTCATAGCTTCCATTCTCGATGATTCCTTTTTCTAATAAAAAATCTTCAAGAGCAGGATGTCTTGTAATGACAATCTTTTTCATATTTTTCTCTCCTTCCACGACAAAAAAAGGACGTGCAATGCACATCCCTGTCTCGTTTATATTTACAATACTATTTTAACATAAATACATCTCTATGTAATATTTTAGTCATTTCATTGAATCTACTTGCTTTGAGGTAGTTTAATAACAGTTTCATCATCTGTCTTGAATATATGATTTTCTCTGGCATACCTCAACTGATATTCCTTTGATGAAAGATTCTTGACTTCTTCAGATAATTTATCTTTTTCTCTTTGAAGACTATCATGAGCTTCTTGAATACTCTTCATATCCATATTTAATCCATATACACGATACCCTGTCATGGCTATTGAAAGAAGCAAGAATATAGAAATCATTATATAGATAATACCTTTTATTCTGCTCTTTTTTATACTGTTGACCATATTCTCACCTCATTTTACTCAGATGTTTATAATGATAGAAATGATAGAATTTCTTGAATGTTTCGTGGTTCATAATGGATATATGGCATCATGCAACCAACATTTCTTGCAATACACTCAATATGATACTCATTATTTAGTGCCTGAATAAAGGACTGGTAAATGGCTTCTTCTTGAGAATTATGTAAGTGTCCGTATAGATGGATGTTGACGGGAACATTATCTTTTAATCGATGCTGATGATTCCAGAACATGATAGGATAATGAGATAGAATGAGTCTATACTGTTTTCCATTGATGAACTCTTTCACTTCCTTATAAGGTACTATCTCAACAAACTGTTGTGCATATCTGCCATCTTTACATCTATCATGATTACCTAAAATCAGATGCTTTTTTCCTTTCAATGTTGATACAAACTGGATAGCTTCCTCATTTTCTTTCCAGCACATATCTCCTAGTATGTAAACATCATCTGCATTTGTTATTTTCTTATTCCAGTGATATTTGATGTATTCCATCATTTCTTTCATTGTTTCAAAAGGTCGATTATCAAAGTTATTTCCCTCTCCACAGACATTTTTATGCAGAATATGCAAATCTGAAATATAATAGTTCACTTACATCATCTCCTATCTATATAATTGATATTTCTTACTGATTTTATGGGCAATTTCATCTGGAAGTGGACGAAAGCCTATACATGTCAGAACTCTTCCTTGACCCTTTTCATCTGTTTCTTCAGGTTTCAATTCTGTCAAACAGGCATCTTTTATCAAAAAGAAATCTACCCCTTCCTGAAGTCCTAAGTCTTCCGCTATTTTAACGCATTTGAGGAGTTGATAGGTATTCTTAGCTTCACAGATAGTTTTTGTGAAGATGCCACATATCCACTCATCATATAAATCTTCATCAAGGTTCAATATCATTCTATATTTTTGATTCCATTTTGCTTTATCGGCTATTTTCAACATATGCGTGAAAAAAGCCATTGATGCATGAGCCACCTGTGCACTCAGTTTTCCTGATGACATTTTCAAGTCTTTTCTTACTATAATGATTTGTCTCATGTTTTTATTCCTCCTTATAGAAAAAAGAGACACATATCGTGTCTCGTCGTATAATTCATTTCTCTTTTATTTTATCATAATTATCTTCTTTAGCTGATTTTTTTCAATACCAATCAACAACAAAGTATAGATACATTATTTACGCTTTTCTTTTAATGTTTTCAAAATATCTGCTAGATTAGACTCTTTCAACGTATTTGGATATTTTTCATCAAAGTCAATCATAATTGCTTTATTCTGCAATTCCTCTTCACGTATCTTTGTAAAAACTTCCATATATTTTTTATCTTTCATAATATCATAGATAAAATCTCTTGAATCCTCTGGCAGACTTTCCCATGATGAATATAGTTTTTCAACAGCTTTGATAATATCATCTAAAGTTATTGGACTTTTATTTTCTTCATGCTCTCTTAATATGCCGACAATATCTGAAAAATCATTTTTGTATTTTCTCCCACTCTTTAATTTCATGGCAATCAGATACTCAGCATCTACTGTTCTAATTTGTACAACATTTGAAAAGGTTCTATAGTATTTTGATACTTCAATTAATGTATCAGAATATGAAGATGTTTTCATAAAATCAGAATTGAGCCAATTATTTGGCAAATCATATCTATCGCCAACGAGATTAATGGCGTCTTTCATAGCACCAGATGCATGAATAATCGCATCAATGTCTAAAGTAGAATCTCTAAAGCCATAATTAATTAATACAGAGCCTCCACCTATAATGATTATTTCTGCTGGCACTTTTCCATTTCTTTTTCTGAATTCTTTGGCAACTTCTTTTAAATAATCGTCGAGGTTGCTTTTTGTTATATATTGTTTATCTGCGTTATGCGACATTTCTTATTTCACTCTCCACAATATTATACTTTCTATATTCAGGTATAGAATTTTCATAGGCTTCTTGTTTAATGCTTTCATCTTGTTTTAGCAAATACATCGCTATAATACTACTAGGATAGATGACATCTTCTAGCTTATGTTGTCTTATATCATTATATTCCTTGCAAAGTGGAATATTGTTAATTCTAGAAACATAATCCAAAGTTGCTAATAAGTAAAAGCATTCAGGAAACCAATTTCTTTCATAATAGACTCTTATTTGATTACTTTCTAACAACTCTATAACAAAATTTATATCTGTTAATTCCTTTAATTTGTGGCATACATTACTTTTAAATAATTCAAAGCTGCATCTAAGAGAATCATCTAATAAATAGTCGACTGACAAATCCAAAGCTCTCGCAATTTTATACACAGTTTCAGCAGAGCAATTCATAAGTTTTGTTCTCTCATTATAGATATCATTAATAGTTGTATATGGTATATTACATAGCTGTGAAAGTTTATATTGAGACATTCCTTTGGAATTTAGGATACTTTTTAATGACATCACCATCACTCTCCTTTATATATATTATAACGGTATACCGATATAATGTAAATATTTTATCATGTATTTAATTGATATTATTCTCTTTTTGCCTATAAATATTCTTATCTCCCTTCATCAAATCAAGCAAAATTTTATCTTTTTTTACAACGTTCATAAATTATTCCACCGATACAAATCAATGTGACTATAACAAATGCGATGCCAATGACTATTAATGGCCAAGATACAATCCAAAAAGGCCAATGTATTTGTCCTCCTAGTTGCAATGCAGTCAGCAACAATGAAGCTGTTATGACTGATTGGATAGTAATTTCAATGATTTTTGTTAGTGTTTTTGATAATTTTTTCATATTTTATTTCTCCCTTCTCTTTATTGACAAAAAAACATATCTCCAAGATGAGATATGTTCTGTCATCGTTTATATTGACATATATATTGTATCCTATATTTTTTAGTCCTTATTACTACTCATGTTTGGCTTAAATAAAAGACTACATAAAAGTGATAAACCAATAGCCTGCAATAATGTAATTTCTGTTAACCCAAATATTTCAGGCATCAACCAGTTCCATAAAAAATAAACGGGAATTCCTGTTAATAATGCAAAAAATACTAATAAAATAATAATTAATACTGCATATCCCAACTTTTCAACAAACTCATTTAATGTATACATAATTGATTGTCCTCCTTATTTATTCATCAGATTTTATAAAATATTCTTTCCATTTTTCTATGCTGTGACATTCTCCTTGGCAAATTTCTTTTCCTAAATATTCCTTACCTTTATGAAAAGGACATTCTTCCACAAATTCATAACAATCCTTACAGCTCGCCATTTTTACAAGCATTTCACATGCTTTAGTTAATGAATCTTGATAGTCAACGATGTCAACTCTATATTGACTTCTATCCCTATCCAAATACCAAGCTAAAGCTTTTGCGTTTGCTTTATGAAAATGATTAAAAACAGTATTGAGTTCGATTATAGAAATATTATATTGAGCACATCCCTTAGCTATTACTTCAAAATATCCATCATTACTTAAGTTTTGTTTAACATCTAAGAGGTTATGTGCTAAATAATCCTTAAGATTTGTTTCATCAAACACTTTTAAAATACTATAAGTTTTATCATCCATTAGAAATTTACACGCATCTTCTACTAAATCATATGAACATATATAGTTTTCGTTAATCATTACACAATATTTTTTGAAGTCACTTTTACTGTAATCCAAATGGTAACTATCTCTATTCGCTTTTAGCCATTCAATAATAGCATAACCATCTTCGTATTCGTCATCCACATATTCCATTAAATATCTACTATCATAAATGTTTATGCTAATATTCCTCTTAGTTTTATTTTCAAAATCATTGAGCTCTAAGCTAGAAATAAAGAAATAGCATCCTTCATGTATATCCATATATTCCATAGAAAGAATCTCACTCTTAGTCATAAGGCCATAATAATCAATCGAAATTCTTCCTCCATACATATCAGCTAATGTATTTAAAACCTTATCAAAATCATTGCTATACTTCATTACTTTTTTATCTACAACCAAGAAATAACCCATATCTGTATCCTCCTTCTCTTTTTTCCTTATGAACATAACAATGCTATCACAATTGTTATTCCTCCCAGCAATAAACTTATTGGCCAATAATCTCTAAAAAACTGTTGAGAACCATTCACCTCCTGATGAGGTGTTGGACGACCGTAACGTTTACATCTTATCGCATATAAGGGACAATACTCACAATCTTCTACATGTGTATTCTCTCTCATAACTTATTTTGACTCCTCTTCTTCCAAAATCCTTTCAACAATCTTTACAACCCCTTCAACTTTTGGAACATATTTTCTATCCCAACTTGTCAATTTCTTATTCTTTTGACATCTTTGAAGATACTTTTTCATATCTTCTAAAGTGAAACTGCAAGAGCCTGATGCAGCAATCATTATTTCTTTGTAAGCATCTGTCTTATATGCTTTTAAAGTATTTACATTAACATTTCTTCCTCCTGGAAAAGGCTGATAGAAGTCCAATTGACAAAATGGAACATATCCAGGAATAGCATCATATCCAATATGCCAAATCAAGTAATTCTGTGGCCATTTATCCACAACTTCAAATTGATGATGCATATCATCTTCTATATAAATTCTTTTCTCTTCCATGCTTTTCTCCTTTTTGAATTATTTTATATATTTATCTAATAGAGCATCACATATAAATATCGCAAAAAGACCTTGTAATAACGTCATAGCTTCAGTTAAATCAAAAATATAAAAAACTGAGAGTATCATTGCCATTCCTAACGCTTTTTTTTGCAAAATATTGCAATTTCTTTAATTAAGAGTCTCTTATTAGAGATATTCTTTGTGTTTGTTACATCTTTGTTAATCTCGTTCATGCTTTTCTCCTTTTTCTAAATATTCTTTCAACCAATTTCTTATGTCACCAATATAGACATATATATTGCTATGGTAACTACAATGATATTGAGGACATGTTTCAAAAAGCTTATCTGTTAAGAATTTGAACATGTCACTACCACCGAAATAGTCTATGTTAATGAGCAAATGACTTTTATAATACAATATTGGAATAGCTAAATTATCATTATTTTCGACTTTCAACATATCTATAATCTCATTTAATGTATTTACATCTTCCATAGTGTTTTCTCCTTTTCTTATTCCCGCTTTTCTTTTGGAATCATCTGTACAACTCCTTGCAATATTTCAAGCAACAACCATTGTCGATACCCTTCATCATCTTCGAATAATGGTATATGCAATTCAATATGTCCACTATCAGGTGAGATGGATAGATAAGCTTCCTCTCCTAGTGTTTCTTCATCAGCCAAATAATTATCAACTAAATAACACTTCTGACCAAATTGAATGCTGTTGTCTCGCATATAGTCTTTTATGTAATTATGATACATATAAACCTCCTATCATCCAGCCAGACATCTTGCCCAAACCTCACCCAATACTTCACAGGCGTCTTTATCATACAAGACATACTCCTCTTCTGTGGTGAGACTTGCTGTATTAAGATAATCCTTACTTAAAGGAGCAAGATATGCAAGACTCATGCTGGGAATGAATCTCCCTTCAACCTTTTCATAATCTATTTTTGTATCCTTTAAGAAACTAACAGGAATCTCTAAAGCCTCATTTGACATTCCTTCGCAAGAGTAATCCTTGAATTCCTCAATCAGTGATTCATCAATGTCAATAGAGAATAAAAAGAGCTGGGGAGATTGTGAGTGGTTGACTGCTGCTGTTATCTGCGCATTCTGTATAGCCAATTCCTTAATAGTCTCTTCATCACCTTCATCGTCATCCAATGAATAGTAAAAATAGATACAATCATCCATAGAGCAGTCCCATGTATGATTTTGAGGATTAAATCCTTCTTTTAAGATGTTTTGACCAAATTCATAACTTGTTCCATGATAAATACGCATAATTTCACTCCTTTTTCTTTTATTTATCGTTTAGTTGTTCCATTGCCAATTTAAAAGCAAGCATATACAAGTCAAGAATTCCTGTTGATTCTTTTCCTGCATTAGAAGCAACTTCCCATACATCATATGCATCATAAAATCCTTTAGACAATTCATCATATCCCTTACTTCCGATACCTGTTTCTTCACTAAAATCAATTAAAATATCATCAATGACATCATCAATAGTTTCAAAATCATATCTATCAAGCATAAGTTTTTCTTCTATTTCATATTCTTCTATTAGTTCTTTCAAATCGTTTCTTGCTTTATATTCATCATAATAAAATATATCCCTTGATAAACAATTAATTTTCCCTCTAAAATATCCAACATCATTAACAAAATCACTGAACTTTTCAAAAGTCATATTATTGTGATTTGTAGCAATCAATTCGCCTAAATCACCAGATATATGCAATTTACAATAATCCTCTTCAAACATAAATCTAATTCTATAATGTGAACTACTAGGATTTTTAAAGTCTAATATCTTAATATTTCCATAATCAAAAAATTCTGCTTTATGATTTGTAAAGTGTTTCTTTTGTTTTTCTAAATCAATCATATTCTTATACTTCCTTTCTTGCGTTTAATTGTTACTGTACTCCTGCTAAAAGCTGATATAATTCGATTGAATTATCACCTTTTGCATGTTTTTTTAATGCTTCTTCAATGATGACTACTCGAGTCATGATGGTAATTGTGTTTCCAAAGATAATTTCCATCTGTTTAAGTGCTTTTAACTCCTCTTTTGCGTTATTGACTGCTTGATTCCAGTCTAAAGTGATGATTTCTTGTGTACATTCCATAGTTTATCCTTCCTTTCTCCAACAAAAAAAGACATGCCTGTTGCATGTCTCTTTGCTCGTTTATATTGTACATATATATTTTATCATATTTTGAGATGATGGATAGGATTTTAGGGTCAAAAAAGTATTACTACATATGTATATATGATTAGATATTCATATGTGGTGTTAAGAAGCTATTATATATGAGTAATATAAAGGTATAGTGAACAGAATGTATAGTATATATATACTTTAATTATTGTATTACTAAACTTTAGAGGTAAAAAAAAGTATAAAAAAAGACATATCTAATATAAGATAAGTCATATTATAGCTATTATTATACTTATTTTAGGATACAATCCTCCTTAAAACCTTTAATTTGTTTTGGATATGTTTTTTTATTTGACCCCTGGAAGTGGATGCTATACCCCCTACAGATTAGACACTAAAAAAATAGTGCTTCTGTAGGAGGTATATAGTTGACAGACCCGTATAGCCTCAACCAGTGGTGTTACCGCGTGAATTAAACACAACATATATTTCCTGCTCATCTGAGCTAACGTCTAACAGTCGATTGGCCTACGTTATAGAAATATATCCCTCTTGAACTCTTACCTGTCACCAGATAATAAAAGCATTATGCTCGTTTCTCGTTCATGAAACTTATTGACTGTATCCATCCGTGGGATATTCTTTTGCATCATTAGGAGTTCCCACTTCTCCTTCAGCCTTAGCACTACACACACCACAGCGTAGGTAACCGGCGTAGACATTTTTGCTCTCTCGAACAGTCGGCTCTACACACCGCTCAACGGTTTTCCTTTTTTCGAGTAAAACCTAACAAAAACTCTATTCCTCCTTGTTTTCTTAGAATCATGAAAAGTGGTTTTAAAAACGTATCCATGAGGTTTACCAATTCACCAGTCGCAGTCTCTTACTCCCCAACATCACTTTTCAGCTTATTTGAGGCTTATGGAAATAGGAAGGGTCGGAAAATAGATATTCAATTGTCCGTTATCATAGATTGATGCCTCTATCATAAGGTTACTGTTTCTTTTTTGAATAATCTACCCTCCGGCCACATTGCCATTATATATTAGAAACAAAAAATGACTTCTCACGAAGCCAAGAAAGTACAAGAAATATAAGTTATAGAATTGTGTACTCTCCTTTCTTCTTTGTCTATATTATATCATATTTTCCTAAATTAGGCAACAAATCATTTCGTTTTATCCAAAATAAAAAGGGTCCTTAGACCCTCTGCTACTATATTACATAGCTTCGTGGAATGTACGAGAAATAACATCATCTTGTTGTTCTTTTGTTAATTTAACAAAGTTAACAGCATATCCAGAAACACGAATAGTTAATTGTGGATATTTTTCAGGATGTTTTTGAGCATCAATTAATGTATCTCTGTTTAAAACATTAACATTTAAATGATGTCCTCCTTTTGAAGCATATGCATCTAACATTCCAACTAAATTTTCAACTTGTTGTTCACTTGCAAGCATATTAAGCACCTCCATAGATTTTACTATTGTAGTATATCATATACTACAAAGAAAGAAGATTGATATGCTCATCAATCTTCTCGTATAGCTTTCTCAGTTTCAATATCTTCCAAAATCCTTTCCACAATCTTTTCAGCTACTTTCTCAGGTTCTTGGTCTCCATCTATAGTTTCTCTAAACTTCTTACCATCAACATCAGTAAAATAAAGAGCATCGTAACTCTTCTGAATTTCCCTATGGAATGAGATATCCATCTCATCGAACTTGTTGGTATTTCGATGGTTCTTGGCGATTCTTTCAAGTCCAACTGACACATCAGAGAGCTGAAGATAAAAGGTTTTAGAAAGTTCTGGTGGGAATATAAATCCAAACAAATCCTTCATAACTTCTTCAACCCACTCTCCTTTTGCTATTGAATATCTATATCCTTGATAGACAAGCGTACTATCCACATATCTATCACAAAGCACGATATAGCCTTTTTCAAGATAAGGTTTGATAGATTTTTGATAGTTTTCATTTCTTATAGATAACATCAACAATAATTCCGTCGTTTTATCTATATCGCTATATTGGGGATTGAAGATAATATTTCTGATATCTTCACAGACTTCAAGCCCTCCCGGTTCACGGATGATGACGGATGGTATGTTGAGGATGTCTAGGTGTTGTTTAACAAGCTGGATAGCTGTACTTTTCCCACATCCTTCTGTTCCTTCTAATGCGTAAATTCTTCCTTTCATTTGTTTACCTCCTAACAAAAAAGACGTGGACTTACCCACATCTCAATTCGTATATTTATCTATTACTATTTTATCATATTTCATCCTACTTATACCTAATTAATATGGTAATAGTTTTATCGTATGATATAATGAGGATAATAAAAAACTTGAGGTCACAAATTGTGACCTCAAAGGGACAGATATATAATATTTGAAAGGATTGAGTATATGTCAAAAACAGAACAAACAGCATTGATGCAGGCAGATGAACAAGCACGGATTATGGGAATAGAGTTCTCTCAATCTGATATAAAAAACTTAATATATGTTGTTCGCAATCAGCAAGTAATGTTGGATAGTGATTTAGCTATGTTGTATCATGTAGAAACTAAAGTTTTTAACCAAGCTGTAAAAAGAAATATAGCTCGTTTTCCAGATAATTTTAGATTTCAAATAAGTAAAGACGAGTATGATGCTTTGAGGTCACAATTTGTGACCTCAAAAGAGAACGATACTCATGGCAACAAAAAAGGTGGTAGAAGATACTTGCCGTATGTTTTTACAGAACAAGGAATTGCAATGCTGTCAGCAGTTTTAAGAAGTGATGTTGCTATTCAAGTAAGTATCAATATTATGAATGCTTTTGTAGAGATGAGGCGTTTTATTGCTAACAATGCTCTACTCTTTGAGCGTATTAGCAATGTGGAATTAAAGCAGTTGGAATACCAGAAGCAGACGGACGAGAAGTTAGAGCAGATATTTGAATACATATCTGAACACGA
>NZ_NFLD01000022.1:0-47290 GCF_002160725.1 Massilimicrobiota sp. An142
TAGGCATTAACATATATATCACCTCTTATGAATAATTCTAAGCATTGTTAGAGAATGAACAATGTTTGATATGAGAAGTAAGGAATGCCTTTTTTATTCTCTTTCCTTATTTCTATTTACATTATAGTCCTCTATTTTAGCAGAGTCAAGTATAGAGTGCTAAAAACATTTTTTCACACATTATGTCAACATATAATCATATGAATTTATTAAAAATCTGTATTTACAAGAGTTTATCTAACTCCATTAATAATCTTGATTTCATTATCCTTAATTATTCATTTGTAGGACAGTTAGAATCATCATACATTTTTTGCATTGGATACCACCAGACAGGTCCCTTACCATTATTACCATATTTTCCTAAATCACCATTGACTCTTGGAAATAAATGCCAGTGAAGATGTGTATCTCCATTTCCCAATAATTCATAGTTCATTTTTTCTGCATTAAAAGCTTTAGAAACTGCTTCAGCTACAATAGACATTTCTTCTAAAAACTTCATTTTTTTGATTGTTTCTAAATGAAATAATTCTATTTTATGATCTTTATATAAAAATAAAGTATATCCCTTAAAATGCTGATTATCTCCAATAACCACATAACCAGTTTCAAGTTCTTTTACAAAATTAGGATTTACTTATATCTATTCCTATAAAAGTGTCAATATATATCCGTCTATCAGAGCAATTAGCAGATACATAATAAAGGCTCTGATAAACGCTTCTATATGCTTTTTCGGATTTTGATACAATTCCTTTTCTGGTATTTTTCTTAAACGAACACGCTTTGTATTCCGCCACCATAAAAGGTCTACAATAAATAAGTCAAAGATATTCAATCCCTGTCCTATAATACTTAAACAAAGAAAATTATGTGTGAAGCCATTTTCTTTGTTAAACAACCCTAATATAAATAGTACGAACAGAAATAACAGAAAATTGGATATAAATGTAACCACTTTATTGCTTTCCTTAAATTTTCCTTGATATTCTGCAATACTCTTTATTCGATTTTGCACTTCATCTGGATAAGATGAATAGCTTTTTAAATTTTTGTTATCTGTACCTGTTCCCCAAAAACATATTAGAAAAAACGCAATACATAAAATTACGGTTTCGATTATTATAATCATTCTGTTTCACTCCAAATTCCAATTTACTCATTTCTTCTATCACCTACTAATAGTATTTTAATTTATATCACTCATTTTTTGATTTCACTTTTGCCGGATTGCCTACTGCTATAGAATTGTTTGGAATATCTTTTGTTACAACACTTCCAGCACCAATAACCGAATTATCCCCAATAGTCACTCCCGGTAAAATAGTACAATTTCCTCCAATCCATACATTTTTACCAATAGTTACAGGTTTGCCAAATTCAATATCTGAAATTCTTTCATCTGGAACTAATGAATGACAAGCTGTATAAATATGGGTATTTGGTCCTATTAAAGTATGCTCTCCTATTTTTACAGGGCAAACATCTAATATTACACAACCATAATTAAGCATAACATTTTTTTCAATGAAAATATTATATCCATAATCACAAAAAAATGGTGGTTTAATCCAAAATTTTCCGTTAGTATTTATTAATTTTCTCATTAATCGTGATTTCATATTGATCTCATTAAAACTTCTTTTATTATACTTAGTACATATTCTATTTGCTCGTGCTCGTTCAAGAACAAGTCTAGGATTAGCAGGATTATATTTTTCTCCAGAAATCATTTTTTCTTTTTCTGTTTTCAATCTTATCATTCCTTTTTATAATTTTAAACTACCACTTATTTTTTGATTAAAGAATCTATTCCTAAACCAACACATAAACCTATACTTATCCCAAAACATATATATAGGAATGTTATCAGTAAACAGTCCTATAATGACTCCTAGTGATGTTCCAATACACATTCCTATTGACATTCCTTCTCACATATATGTTTTTATTTCATCTTTATTTTTCAATAAATATATTTAACTTTCTGTTGCTTTTTCCAACTTTTCTTTCATTGGTGTTAAAAACGGACGTATCGGTTCTAAAACTTTCATGTTTCTTAATAAAACCATAGCCATATTTCGATCTCTTTCCATAAAGTCATCAACAGCATACCATAATTGTTTTTGACAATCTTCTTGTCTATAATCTGAAAGTGAAATCAATGCATAACAATAAAAATAGGCGACAATATCAAAATCTAAACAGTGTCTTTTATGGTTATATTGAGGAATATTTGTTTCTAAAAATTGCAAAACTGTATCGACTGTATGTGGTTTTTTAGAAAAAGGAATCATTCTTTCATATTCTTTTTTTGTTATGGGAGCATGTGTTAGAGTTGCTAATTTACGACATAACTGCCATATTTCCTCAAAAGATGCACCAACTTCTTTGGCAGCTTCCATTAAAGGCAAGGTACTTTTAGCTACCCAAATATTCTCTCCTTGAAATTTTGGACCAGTTATAACAAATGTTTTATGATTCTTAATACAATCTTGAAGATAAGCCTCTTGCTTTTCTCGATAATCTCTTAATTCATCAATTGAAGGTATTTTCTTTCTAGCCATATTTTTTCTCCTATATCCCATATTATATCAACAGAAGATAAGCTATTCAACAAAATCACCACTTACAAAATCTCCTATAATCATTGTATTTAAAAAGAGAACATTTCTGTTCCCTACATATCAATTTGAATATGACTTCCTACTCTTTCTTTTACTTTTTCTTGCATACGTTCTTTTGAAATTGTTATCCCATTGTATCCTTGTAAAGCATGTTTTTTAGCAAGTTCATCTGTATAATCTTTTAATCTATATACTGTAAATTTCTCTCTTGTATCAATGATATTCTTTTGATTCGTTGTTTCATAATGATTCATAAGTGGTACTAAAGTGACATTTTGAATAGACCACTCACTTCCATCTTTTTTAAAATCACATGTCAGCATTCCACCTAATTGAGAATCTTCTTCTAACATTCCACTAATAAAATTACCCAAACTATATGCTACAAGTGTTTGATGACCATCTTGACCTTCAATCCATTCTACAGGCTGTAAAGTATGCGTATGTGTTCCTAAAACGATATCAACACCTAAATCAGCTAAAAACTTCGCATTTTTCTTTTGAAATGGTTGTGGTTCCATATCATTTTCAATACCCCAATGACAAGATACAATCACAATATCACTGATCTCCTTTGCATTTTCTACATCGTTTTTCATTTTTTCTTCATCAAAATCATTAATACAATAAGATGGATAATCTTCTGTATAATTTAACATCTGATTATATGCTAAAAAAGCTATACGTAAACCATCCTTTTCAACAACCTGGATCTGATCACGTTCTTCTTGAGACTGATATAATCCAATATAATGCATATCCTGATAATTTTTAAAAACCTGGATAGAATGCTGGATTCCTTCATATCCTTGATCTAAGGCATGGTTAGTAGAACCATTGACAATATCAAACCCAACATCATGTAAATTCTTTGCCATAGCATCAGGAGTATTAAAATAAGGATAGCCAGATGCTTTACCCCCACCTAATATTGTTTCCTGATTGACAAAAGCCAAATCAGCCTGTTCAATATATGGCTTTATGTTTGTATAGTAGGATGAAAAATCATAATCATCATCCGTTTTTGCTTCATCCAATAATCTTTGATGCATTAAATTATCCCCAACGGCGACAAACGAAACTGTATCATCTTTTTTTTGTTCCTGAACTTTTTCTTTTTTTGGTGTATTTTGACAGCCAGAAATCAATAAAACAGATATCAATAATTGGATAATCTTTTTCATTTATTTGGTTGTACTCCCAAATCCACCATTACGAATCTCATTTGCATCATCATCTTCAACAAGACCATATTGCATAAAGATTCCTTGCGCAATCCCTTGTCCAGGTAAGACTTCTACAGTTTTATTTTCATTTGTATCATTTGTCATCTTAATAAAGATATGCCCCTCATTATCTGAATAAAAATAATCACTATCAATAACTCCCACTGTATTGTTTAATTGTAGACGATACTTAAA
The DNA here is from genome assembly GCF_002160725.1 of Massilimicrobiota sp. An142. NCBI lineage: Bacteria > Bacillati > Bacillota > Erysipelotrichia > Erysipelotrichales > Erysipelotrichaceae > Massiliimicrobium > Massilimicrobiota sp. An142. Next base: position 4,052 of record NZ_NFLD01000022.1, read on the forward strand.
TCCTAGTCCACTTCTAGGATAAATCATTAAAACCCATCTTTCATTCATTTCACAACGAATACCAGTTGGAATCTTGATTGTTTCCTGTGGTTTTAAGCATATATGAATAGGTGTATAAAAATCATATCCCGCTGAACCTTTAGTCGCACGTTTAGGTAATTGAATAGAATCATAAACAGATTGAATCTGTTGCTTAGAAGCATGTGCTTCATAATCTAAATAAGCTTCCTCAAATTGTTGATAAGATACTTTATAAAATTTTGCTGTTGTCATATTGTTCTCCTTAACCTTCATAATATTCTTCTAATGTTTTGTTTTCCTGATGTAATTGTGTAGCTAAATCTACACCTACATAACGAATATGCCATGGTTCATACCCATAACCTGTAATACGCACTTTATCTTGAGGATAACGCAAAATAAAGCCATATTTATAAGCATCACTTTCAATGAATTTTCCCAGTGGACTATCAGCCACTTTTTCACTTAAACGATCTCCATCCATAGTATAGGATATATCTACACATAAGCCTAGTTCATGTTCACTACGACGAGGATAGGCATTATATTGAATAGCATGCTCTTGGCCAAACACTTTTACAGAATTATCCCAATAAAGCTGTTGTGTTTCTGGTTCACGATAGCCTGAGATAGTATAAATCTCAATGCCTTTTTCCTTGGCTGCCTGATAAAATTGCGTGTATGCCTGATTCGCTTCATGACGCAACTTTTGACTACAATCAATCACTTTTTCTAAATCATCAGGCTTCCATCCCTCAGGTATTTCATGTAACTTATTGACAAGAACAGTCACATCATCAGGATTTTCAACAATATCCGCCTGTGCTGTGATAGGATTAATCAAATCCCCCACATATTCCACAACATCTACAATCAAATCCTTTTGAGCTTTATTTCCAGCCTGGTCTTCTACAGAATAATGGACAGTTTTCTTCCCTACCGTAGATGTATCTATATCACTGTAGCTCACCTGATCCATTAAATCACCATCTTGTGAATCGCTGGCTTTTTCAATATAAAGACTATAATCAAATGTATCATTTAATGCTATTTGAACTCTTGATTTTGTTAACGTTAAAACAGGAGCTTCCTTGTCTTGTGATTGACATCCTGTTAACATAAACATAAAAGAGAGTATCCCTATGACAATTTTTTTCATGACTACCTCCATAACATAACGACTTATTAAAACTATACCCTTACTTAGCTACCATTATAAACCAATTCTACGAAAAATTCCTTAATATTTACTTAATTTATTTCATTTGACAACATTCACACAAATTCATATAATATCGTCATAAAAAAGGAGGATATTTCTATGCAATATGCTATTATTTTTTCAAGTCCAACAGGAAATACACAAATGTTGGCTGAAACTATTAAAAATCATATAAAAGGAGAATGTTGTTATTATGGAAAGGCTGACTTAGCACCATTGATGGCTGATTATATTTTTGTAGGTTTCTGGACAGATAAAGGAACATGTGATGAATCAATTCAGGATTATTTAAAACAACTCCATCATCAAAAAATCTTTTTATTTGGAACTGCTGGTTTTGGTGGTAGTCAAGAATATTTTGATGGTATTTTAAAACGTGTCCAAACAAACATTGCTGATGATAATCAAATTGTGGGACAATTTATGTGTCAAGGAAAAATGCCTATGAGTGTCAGACAACGTTATGAACAAATGGCACAAAAACAGCCGGAAAAATTTATTCCTATGATTGAAAATTTTGATCAGGCATTATCACATCCTAGCCCAGAGGATTTACAATCATTTATCCAACAACTTTCAGCCATTCAATAATCGAGATCATCATAGGATTCATACTTATGATGATCTTTTTATCTCTTTAATCATATGAATATTACAATTTTTTTAAGTATTTTTTACATTCTTTTTATATTTTTGTGGTAATATATACACGTTAGGAGGGGGATATATGCCAGCCATATATACACATTATTGTTTTGGGGAAGAAATGAAAAAAGTTTATTCACCCCATCTTCAAAAAATCATTCAAGACAATATTGAACTTTATGAAATAGGTTTACATGGTCCTGATATTTTTTTCTATTATCAGATTTATCATCATAATGATTTAAATCGTTGGGGAAGTGCCATGCATAAACAAAAAGCTTATGACTTATTTGAAAATTCTCGTCATGTTATTTTAGAAAAAAGTCATAAAGAAGCCAAAATAGCCTATATGTTAGGTTTTATTGCTCATTTTGCATTGGACTATGAATGTCATAGTTATATTGAAAAGAAAATGCAAGCTTCACATGTTTCACATTCCTTAATTGAATGTGAAATGGATAAATATTTATTGATCAAGAATCATCAAAAACCGTTATACACAGATTTAACTCAGCATTTACATCCCACTATGGAAAATGCCAAAGTCATTCAAACTTTTTTTAATCAATTTAGTGTTCAACAGATTTTATCAACATTAAAATCTATGAAAACATATAATCGTTTTCTAGCAAGTCATAATCCATTCATCAGAACATTAGTGAAAGTCTTTTTATTGATTTCAGGTAAATATAAAGGTTATCGTGGATTGTTGATGGATCAAAAAGACCACGAAGCATGCAAAGATAGTAATCTACGTTTAGAAAAATTAATGAAAAAAGCCATTCCACACTGTCTTGAACTCAGTGAAAATTATTATACATACTTAACAAAAAACGAACCACTCAGTCATGATTTTTTAGCACATTACAGTGCTCAAGAAGGTTGGGAAAATATTCCAGTATTATCGTATGAAAAGGAGAAAGAATATGACATCTAAAACAACATCTTTAGAAAAGAAGTGGATTATGTATGATATTGGAAACTCTGCTTTTACATTACTTGTATCTACAATCATGCCTATTTATTTTAATTTCTTAGCTGACAGTGCACATATTTCTGAAACAAACTATTTAGCTTTTTGGGGGTATGCAACATCTATAGCCACAATCATTACAGCAATTCTTGGTCCTATATTAGGAACTGCTTCTGATTTTAAAGGATGGAAAAAGAAGCTGTTCATGGTTGCTTTACTCATTGGCGCATTGGGTTGTATTTTACTTGGATTTACTTCATCCTGGTTATGGTTTTTATGTTTATTTGTGATTGCAAAATCTGCTTATTCATTAAGTCTGGTTTTTTATGATTCTATGCTTATAGATATTACAACTCCAGAACGTATGGATAATGTTTCTGCCAAAGGATATGCCTGGGGATACATTGGAAGCTGTATACCTTTTATAGCCAGTTTAGCTCTTGTATTATTCTATGAACAACTTTCATTAACAATGGAAACAGCTATGAGTATTTGTTTTCTTTTGATTGCTTTATGGTGGTTGTTGTTATCAATTCCATTACTTCAAGGGTATCATCAGACTTATTATTTAGAAAAAGAAAGTCACTATGTTCAAGCCAGCTTTCTACGTTTAAAAAATATCTTTAGTGAATTAAAAGATAATCCAAGAGTGTTATTCTTCTTGCTTGCCTTTTTCTTTTATATTGATGGTGTTTATACTATCATTGATATGGCAACGGCTTATGGAACTGCTTTAGGTTTAGATACAACTGGTTTATTATTAGCGTTGTTATTAACCCAAATTGTTGCCTTCCCTGCTGCTTTAATCTTTGGAAAATTAAGTAATCTTATTGAAAATACAAAACTGATTAAAGTTTGTATTCTTGCTTATTTCCTTATTGCATTATATGGAATCACTCTCCAACAACAATATCAATTCTGGATTTTAGCTGTTGGTGTTGGAATATTCCAAGGAGCTATTCAATCATTATCACGTTCTTATTATGCTAAAATCATTCCAGCCAATCGTTCTGGTGAATATTTTGGTTTATATGATATTTGTGGTAAAGGGGCATCATTCATGGGAACAACTCTTGTTTCCCTTATTTCTCAAGTTACAGGTATGATGAATATAGGTGTAGGTTCATTAGCTATCATGTTCTTCATTGGTTTTGTATTCTTCAAAAAAACAGAAAAATTGCATCAATAATTTTAGACTCTTTATATGGAGTCTTTTTTATTACAGATAAAAACGGATGTCACCAAAATATGACACCCATTTTTCTTTTATTAAATTTTTGTAATATCAATAAGTGATGTATCACCATGATGTCTTTTTTCAAGACAGTTAATTAATGCTTGAGCTGTATCCAATGATGTATAAATTGGAATACCTGCTTCTACCGCAAAGCGACGAATCATAAATCCATCTTTTAAATTATTGTTTCTTGTTGGTATATCAATGATTAAATCAACTGTATCAGTTAACATTAAATCAAAGATTGTATTTTTCTTATCAGCAATGTAATTGACAAGATGAGCAGGAATTCCATGTTCAATAAGATACGTAAATGTTCCAATTGTTGCATAAATGTCATACCCAAATTGATGATATTGTTTTGCAATTGGTAAGAATTCTTCTTTGGCACTATCTTTAATCGTACAGATAATATTCTTTTTCTTTGGCAAATCAATACCTGTCGCAATAAATGCTTTATAAATGGCTTCATCAAAGTCTTTAGACACACCTAAAACTTCTCCTGTAGATTTCATTTCAGGGCCTAAGCTGATTTCTGCACCAGTAATCTTTTCAAATGAGAAGACTGGCATCTTAATAGCCACTGTTTCTTTTTCTTTAGCCAATCCATATTCATATCCTTGTTCCTTGATTGTTTTTCCCATAATGACATGTGTTGCGACATCTACCACAGGAATATCAGTAACCTTAGAAATATAAGGAATAGTACGTGAAGAACGTGGATTGACTTCAATAACATAGACTTGATCTTCATAAACAATAAATTGAATGTTAATCAATCCAATGACATGTAACGCTTTTGCTAGTCTTTGTGTATAATCCACAATCACATCTTTAATTTCCTGTTTAATCTTTTGTGGTGGATATACTGAGATACTATCTCCACTATGCACTCCTGCACGTTCGACATGTTCCATGATACCTGGAATCAATACACCATGTTCATCACAGATAGCATCGACTTCAACTTCTTTACCAGATAAATATTTATCAATCAAGATAGGATGTTCCTGATATTGACGATTAATGATTTCCATGAATTTCTTGATATCACCATCATTTAAAGCAATTTCCATTCCAGCTCCACCTAATACATAAGAAGGTCTGACAAGCACTGGATATCCTAAACGATTGGCTACTTCTAAAGCTTCTTCTGTTGTGAAAACTGTTGAACCTCTTGGACGATCTATATCACAACGCTGTAAGATTTCATCAAATCTTTCACGATCTTCAGCAGCATCTACATTATCAGCTGATGTTCCTAAAATAGGAACTCCCATTTCCATTAGAGCTTTTGTAAGCTTGATGGCTGTTTGTCCACCAAATTGTACAATGGCACCATCTGGTTTTTCTAAACGCACAATACTTTCTACATCTTCAGGTGTCAATGGTTCAAAATACAGACGATCAGCTATATCAAAGTCAGTTGATACTGTTTCTGGATTATTATTCACAATAATTGTATCATAGCCAGCTTCCTTTAACGCCCAGACACAATGAACAGAACAATAATCAAACTCTATCCCTTGTCCAATACGGATTGGTCCTGAACCTAAAACCATAATTTTCTTTTTATCATCACGAGGATCAACTTCATTATGTTCTCCATATACAGAATAATAATAAGGTGTTGTTGCATCAAATTCAGCTGCACATGTATCTACTGTTTTATAAACAGCTTCGATATGATGATCTAATCTCATTTGATGAATATCTTGAATTGTATGATTTGTGTACTTAGCGATAATTTGATCTGGGAATTCTAATCTTTTAGCAAGTTTTAATAATTCAACAGTCAGTGGTTCTGTTTTTAATTGTTGTTCGACTTCCGTTAAATGTTTGATTTTATCAATAAACCAGCAATCAATACGTGTTATATCATGAATTTCCTGTTCACTCATTCCTTGTCTTAAAGCCTGTGCTACTACAAAGATACGATGATCATCAACATCTTTTAATTTGACTTTTAATTCATCTAATGAAAGTCCATCGACTTCAGGAATATGTAAATCATAAACATTTTGTTCGAGAGAACGTAAAGCTTTCATAAATGCACCTTCAAAATTATGAGCAATACTCATGACTTCTCCTGTGGCTTTCATCTGTGTTCCTAGTTTTCTAGATGCCCCAACAAATTTATCGAATGGCCATTTTGGAATCTTACAAACAATATAATCTAACGTTGGTTCATAAGAAGCATATGTTTTTCCAGTAACTGCATTTTTAATTTCATCCAATGTATAACCTAAAGCAATTTTCGCTGCCAGTTTGGCGATTGGATAACCTGTTGCTTTTGAAGCTAAAGCTGAAGAACGCGAAACACGTGGATTAACTTCAATAACGCAATATTCAAAACTATCTGGATTTAAAGCATACTGCACATTACATCCACCTTGAATATTTAAGGCTGTAATAATATTTAAAGCCGAACTTCTTAACATCTGATATTCTTTATCAGATAAAGTTTGACTTGGTGCCACAACAATACTATCTCCCGTATGTACACCAACTGGATCAAGGTTTTCCATATTACATACTGTAATACAGTTACCATGTCCATCACGCATCACTTCATATTCAATTTCTTTCCATCCAGCAATACTTTTTTCAATGAGGCACTGACTCACACGTGATAAACGCAATCCATTAGAACAAATATGATGTAATTCTTCTTCATTATTGGCAATTCCACCACCTGTTCCTCCTAATGTATATGCTGGTCTAACAACAACTGGATAACCAATTTTATTTGCAAACTCAATGGCTTCATCTACATGATTCACGACAATTGAAGCAGCACATGGTTCTCCAATCTTTTCCATTAATGTTTTAAACTCTAAGCGATCTTCAGCCAGTTTGATTGTATCTGTTGAAGTTCCAATAGTACGCACATGATGTTTGTCTAAGAATCCTTCATCAGCCAAAGCCATCGCAATATTTAAAGCATTTTGTCCTCCAAGCGTTGGTAAGATACTATCTGGTTTTTCAACTTCAATTAAATGTTTGACAACCGGTACAGTTAAAGGTTCTATATAAACCTTATCAGCAATATCTTTATCTGTCATAATAGTTGCTGGATTAGAATTAATGAGTACAACTTCTATTCCTTCTTCTTTTAAAGCACGACAAGCTTGTGTTCCTGCATAATCAAATTCAGCAGCTTGTCCAATAATAATAGGTCCTGACCCAATCACTAATACTTTTTGAATATCATGATTTCTAGGCATTTTGATTTCCTCCCATCATTTTGATAAATTCATCAAATAAGTAAGATGTATCCAATGGTCCAGCACATGCTTCTGGATGAAACTGCACTGTTTTAATAGGTTTTTGTAAATATTCAATACCTTCTAATGTGCCATCATTGACATTTTGGAACCACATTTTTGCCATTTGGCTATCCAATGATTCTTCTTTGACAACATAATTATGATTTTGTGTTGAAATATAAACACGATTTGTTTTCAAATCCTTAACTGGGTGGTTGGCACCATGATGACCGTAAACCATCTTTTCTGTTTGAAAACCATGTGCTAAAGCCATTAACTGATGTCCTAAACAGATAGCAAAAATAGGCAAACCACTTTGACTTAAAATCTTCATATTTTCAATAATATCTACACATTCTTCAGGATCACCAGGACCATTTGAAAGCATAATTCCATCAAAGTGTCCTTCTAAAATGGTCTTTGCTGGTGTATCAGCTGGGAAAACTGTCACTTCACAATTTCTTTTGACTAGTTCTCTGGCAATATTTTGCTTTGCTCCAAAATCATATAAAGCGACTTTATATGCACCCTTTCCTAAAACATAAGGTTCACAGCATGTTGTTTGTTTCACAACACCAGAAACTTTATACTCATGAATTCGTTTTAAAACATCACTTAAATCATCATAGTGATGTGTTGTAATCAAACCATTCATACAACCCTTATTTCTGATTAATTTTGTAATATATCGTGTATCAACACCTTGAATTCCCACAATATCATGTTTCTTCAAATAATCTTCTAAATCCATATTTTTTCTAAAATGACTACCTAATCTTGCCAGTTCATTCACAACAAAACCTTCTACATATGGTTGTCTTGATTCCTGATCTTCCAAACAAACACCGTAATTTCCAATCAATGGATATGTCATGACAACACTTTGTCCAGCATATGAAGGATCTGTCAAGACTTCCAGATATCCTGTCATAGATGTATTAAAGACAAACTCACTAATGACTTCCTTATGACCACCAAAATGTTCACCTTCAAAGACATGTCCATCTTCTAATATCAAATATGCTTTCATTGTTACCTCCTTATATCATAAAAAAACATATCCATAAAAGATATGTTTTTAGAAATATAAAAAATGAGAAAAAGATGTTCTAACAATCGTTGTATCCATAACTTGTTTTCCCACCATAATTCTCATTCCTTTCTATTTATTCTTGTATAGTATAGTCAAATTTAACATAATTATCAAGATATTTTTTCATAATTTTTTATTATCATAATTTTAAATTATTAATCATTACTCATTAATTGCTTTTTCATCCTTTTCTCGCGTACGAATCTTGATAGCATTATCAAGCTTATAAGTAAAAATCTTACCATCTCCTACTTCTCCAGTATAAGCCGCCTGACAAATGGCTTCAATTGTTTTTTCAGCCCATTCTTCACTGCTGACAACAATTTCAAATTTAATCTTTGGCAACATATTGACTTCAACTTCCTGCCCACGAACATACTCTGTGTAGCCATGCTGTGTGCCACATCCCATTACCTGAGAAACTGTCATACCATTCACATGAATACGAGCAAGTGCTTCTTTCACTTCTTCATATTTTTCTTCTCTCACAATCGCTTCAATTTTGATCATATTCACTGTCCTCCTAATCCAATCCATTAAAAGATGGATATGCATTTTCCTGATGTTCAGAAATATCTAATCCTTTTTGTTCTTCCTGTTTAGAAACACGAAGTGTTGTGAAACATCTGACAATGGCTATACAAATAAGCGTTCCAATAATAGCCACAGCAATCGTAACAACGATACTGATGATTTGTGCTATGAATAATTGTGTATCTCCAAAGAACAAACCATTCCATCTGGCAACATCGTTAATAGACGTTTGTGTAAACAATCCAGTCGCAATACCACCCCAGATACCGCCAATACCATGACATCCAAAAGCATCCAAAGCATCATCATAGCCCAATTTCTGTTTCACTTTAGAAATCATCAGATAACAAATAGGACTTCCAACAAGCCCAATAATGATTGATGCCCAAATAGGCACATATCCTGCTCCTGGTGTAATAGCGACAAGACCGACAACCATACCTGTTACACTTCCTACCAGTGTTGGTTTTCCACTCATCCATACATCCATACCCATCCATGACAGCATTCCAGCTGCTGCTGATAAACCAGTTGTTATAAAGGCATGAACAGCCAGTTCATTGGCCTGTAAGGCACTGCCTGCATTAAAACCAAACCATCCAAACAACAGTAAACTGGCTCCCAAGACAACAAATGGAATGTTATGAACATGATATTGTACGCGTAAATAGTCTTTGCGTTTTCCTAGGACAATACATAAAACTAATGCACTGACACCAGAACTGATATGAACAACATTTCCACCAGCAAAGTCTACCGAACCAATTTTAGCCAGAAAGCCACCAAGTCCCCAGACCATATGAGCCATTGGATAATAAACAATGACTGACCAAAGAATAATAAACAAAAACAAAGCTTTAAATTTCATACGACCAGCAACTGCCCCCGTTATTAAAGCAGGTGTAATGATTGCAAACATCATTTGGAAAATAGCAAACTCTAAATGAGGAATTGTAGAAACATAATCTGTTGTACTTCCTTCAATGCCCTGTAAACCTAACCAGCTGAAATCTCCAATAATTCCAAAATGATCATTTCCAAAAGCCAGTGAGTATCCAAATAATGCCCACATAATAGCTGCAATACCAATGACAAAAACAGATGTCATCATTGTATTAACAACATTTTTACGGCGAACAAGTCCCCCATAAAAGAAAGCCAGGCCTGGTGTCATTAATAACACCAGGGCACTACATATTAACATAAAACCAATATCCCCTGAATTCATATCATAGACCCCCTAACTCTATTCATTATTCATTCATATAACTATATCCCATTAAATATCGATCCACTTCTTTGGCGCATTCATTTCCTTCCGCAATAGCCCAGACAACAAGAGATTGACCGCGATGCATATCCCCTGCAACGAAAATCTTCTCTTCCTTTGTCGCATAGCTCTTTGGCATTGTCATGACAACCTGACGTTGATTCACAGATAAATCAAACTGCTCTTTAATATCATCTTCAATACCTACAAATCCTGCTGCAATCAGCAACAAATCTGCCTTCAGCATTTTTTCGCTATCTTCTTTTTCAACCCATTGACCATCAACCATTCTCCCCTGAATCGTTTTGACAGCTTTGAGTTGCCCATCTTCTTCAATACATTCTTTAATTGTTGTTGCATAAACACGTGGATCCTGCTTAAAAACAGCTAGACTTTCTTCCTGTCCATAATCTGTTTTTAATTCATCAGGCCACATTGGCCATGGACGTGTATTTTGATGAGGCGGAGATGGCATCATTTCCAGCTGTGTAACTGATGCACATCCTTGTCTAATACATGTTCCAACACAGTCATTGCCCGTATCTCCACCTCCTACAACAACGACATGCTTTCCTTTGGCATCAATACGAAAAGAAGTTTGATTCAATATATCCTGTGTTGTGCTTTTTAAAAAATCCACTGCAAAATAAATGCCTTTGGCTTCTCTACCTACCACATTTAAATCACGTGCTTTTTTCGCTCCACAACATAAAACAATCGCATCATAATCCTTCAACAAATCTTCCTTCGTCAAATCTTTTCCAACATGAACATTCGTATAAAATTGAACACCTTCTTCTTTCATCAATTGAATACGACGTTCAATAATTTGTTTTTCAAGTTTCATTTGAGGAATACCATACATCAGCAATCCTCCTAAACGATCATCTTTTTCAAAAACACTGACCTGATGTCCACGTTGATTTAACTTGTAGCCAACAGTCAATCCTGCGGGACCACTTCCTACAACCGCCACTTTTTTAAATGAACATACAGATGATTTTTCAGCTTTCATCAATTGATTCTGATAAGCCTTTTCAATAATAAATAATTCATTATCTTTAATCGTTACAGCTTCTCCATGCAATCCACATACACATGCTTTTTCACATAAAGCCGGGCACACACGTCCTGTAAACTCTGGGAAGGGATTTGTTTTTAACAGACGTGAGAGTGCACGTTCATCATTATGATGAAAGATTTCATCGTTCCACTCTGGAATCAGATTATGTAAAGGACAACCTGTAACCATATGATTGATTTCAATAGCTGATTGACAAAACGGAACACCACAATTCATACAGCGAGCTCCTTGCTGACGACGTTTTTCATCCAAAAGAGGGATGTGGAATTCCTGAAAATCAGCGATTCTTGTTTCTGGTGATTCAGTGAAATTATCTTCTCTATCAAACTCTAAAAATCCTGTAGCTTTTCCCATACATTACCCTCCTATTGATGAACTTCTTTAAAGGCCATTAATGCAGCCTCATCATGTGAATAGCCTTGTTTTTCAAAGCTTTCAATATTATCTAACATACACGCATAATTAACTGGCACAATCTTTTTAAAATGTGGTAACCAGGCTTCAAAACTTTCTAAAATATCTTTAGCCAGTAACGATCCTGTATATTGCACATGTTTTTGTAATAACAATTTTAAATCTTCTATATCCTTATGCTGTTTCACTTCCTGCATTGTCACTAATTCTTTATTTAAACGTAAATATAAATCATGATCTTTATCAAAGACATAAGCGATTCCTCCACTCATACCAGCTGCAAAGTTCTTTCCAGTTTTTCCTAAGACAACAACTTTTCCGCCCGTCATATATTCCAGTCCATGATCTCCACAACCTTCTACGACCGCTATTGCTCCTGAATTACGCACAGCGAAACGCTCTCCAGCACGCCCATTGATATAAGCCTCTCCTGATGTCGCTCCATATAAGGCGACGTTTCCAACAATGACATTATCGTGAGCGACAAACTGCGCATGTAAAGAAGGATGAATAATCAGTTTTCCACCAGATAATCCTTTACCAAAATAATCATTGGCATCTCCTTCAATTTGCATTGTTAAGCCTTTTGGTATAAAGGCTCCAAATGATTGTCCAGCACCACCAAGACAATGAACCTGATATGTATCATCTGGAAGATGATTTTGGAAACGTTTGGTGATTTCACTTCCTAGCAATGTTCCTAGACTACGATCAAGACTGGTAATACGTATTGTTTCCTGATGTGGCTGATTTGTTTCAAGATAAGTCTTAAATCTTGGAAGTAGCACTTTTAAATCCTGACTATTTTCTAAACGGAAATCAAAGACATTGTCTTTTTCAAAGTGAACATGAAAATCTTCCTTAGCAAAGAATGGTTCTAACTGCTGATATTCAGGTTTCACTTTCAAAACTTCCATATGTCCAACCATTTCATCAACACTATGGAATCCCAATTGTGCCATAATTTCACGTAATTCCTGAGCGATAAATTTCATAAAATTCATAACATATTCTGGTTTTCCTTTAAAACGTTTTCTAAGCTCAGCATTTTGTGTTGCGATACCGACTGGACAAGTATCAAGATTGCAGACACGCATCATCACACAACCCATTGTCACTAATGGGGCTGTCGCAAAACCAAATTCTTCTGCACCTAATAATGCAGCCACCGCCACATCTCGACCCGTCATTAATTTTCCATCTGTTTCTAAGACAACACGCGTTCTTAAATCATTTTCAATCAGACTCTGATGTGCTTCTGCCAATCCCAGTTCCCAAGGCAACCCTGCATAATGAATCGAACTTTGTGGAGCTGCCCCAGTTCCTCCATCATAACCAGAAATCAAGATAACTTCAGCCCCAGCTTTGGCCACCCCCGATGCGATTGTTCCTACACCTGATTCTGAAACAAGTTTGACAGAAATACGTGCATCACGATTGGCATTTTTCAGGTCATAAATCAATTGCGCCAAATCTTCAATAGAATAAATATCATGATGTGGTGGTGGTGAAATTAAAGTCACGCCTGGTGTTGAATAACGTGTTTTGGCAATCCAAGGATAGACTTTCTGTCCTGGCAAATGTCCACCTTCTCCTGGCTTTGCACCTTGTGCCATCTTAATTTGAATTTCTTTAGCACTCACCAGATATTCACTTGTGACACCAAAACGTCCACTAGCCACCTGTTTAATAGCACTATTCGCCTCAGTATATAATCTGTCTGGATTTTCTCCACCTTCACCAGAATTTGATTTTCCACCTAAACGATTCATTGCCACAGCTAAACATTCATGTGCCTCCTTAGAAATAGAACCATAAGACATCGCTCCTGTTTTAAAACGTTTGACAATATCATCAACACTTTCTACTTCTTCTAAAGGAATAGATTGTCTTTGTGTCATATCAAATTCTAATAAATGACGTAAAGCAAAGGGTTGACTTTCCAACTGACGTGAATATTCTTTAAATAATGTATAATCTCCACTTTGAGTCGCTTTTTGAAGTAAAACAATTGTTTCTGGACTATACATATGAACTTCACTTTGTGGTCCACGTCGAAATTTATGAAAACCTAAACTTTTCAACGATGTATCTGTCTTTAATCCTAATGGATCAAAGGCATGATCATGATAGTAACGAATATCATTTTCAATATCTGTCAAACCTTTTTCTCCCACACGATAAACTGTATGAGGGAAATAGTTTTCCATAATATCTTCTTTTAAACCAACAACTTCAAAGATTTGTGCTGACTGATATGACTGTAAAGCAGAAATACCCATCTTCGCCGCAATCTTGACAATACCTTTTAAAATGGCATGATTATAATCTTCAATAGCCTTATTTTCCTCTTTATCCAACATATTAAGTTGAATCATTTCCATGATACATTCATGGGCCAGATATGGATAAATAGCTGTAGCACCAAAACCTAATAAACAGGCAAATTGATGAACATCACGTGGTTCACCACTTTCTAAGACAATGGACATCGCTGTTTTTCTTTTAGTTTTGACCAAATGACTTTCTACAGCTGAAACAGCCAGTAATGAAGGGATCACCAAATGATTATCATCGACACCTTTATCAGAAAGAATTAAGATATTGACACCTTGACGATAAGCTTTATCACAATCAAGAAATAACTGATCTAAAGCTTCTGTTAAGGAAATCCCTTTGTAATATAATAAAGAAATCACCTGGCTATGGAAACCATCACGATTTAACTGTTTGAGTTTATCCATATCACGACTGTCTAAAATCGGATTATTAATTTCTAAGACCTGACAATTATCAGATTGATCCTGTAATAAGTTTCCATTAGATCCTAAATATACCGTTGTATCTACAACCACTTCTTCTCTTAAAGAATCAATAGGTGGATTGGTCACTTGAGCAAACTGTTGTTTAAAATAATGAAATAATGTTGGATGTTTTTGACTCAACATAGCAAGTGGAATATCTGTTCCCATGGATGCTGTAGGTTCTACACCATTTTTGGCCATAGGTAAAATCATATCTTTGACATCTTCATATGTATAACTAAAAATTTTATATAAAATATCACGGTCACTTTGACTATGAATATGAGATTTTTTATCTGGCGCTGGTAAATCTTTTAAATGCAATAAATAATAATCCAACCATTCTCCATAAGGATGTTCTTTAGCATAGCTCATTTTACATATATCATCTTCAATCAGCTGCTGTTTTTGAGTATCTACTAATAACATTTTTCCTGGTTGAAGACGTGATTTTTTGACAATATGACTTTCATCAATATCTAAAACGCCAACTTCTGATGATAAAATCAAAGTCTGATCATCTAAAATATAATAACGTGATGGCCTTAACCCATTTCTATCTAAAGTGGCTCCCATGGAAATACCATCAGAAAACAAAATAGCAGCAGGTCCATCCCATGGTTCCATCATTGTCGCATAATAATGATAAAAATCTTTTTTCTCTTGTGACATGGCTGTATTTTTCCATGGTTCTGGAATCAATAGCATCATAGCTTTAGCTAATGGCATCCCATTCATATATAGGAACTCTAATGTATTATCCAGCATAGCTGAATCTGAACCATGTACATCAACAATTGGGAAAACCTTTGTCATATCTGATGAAAAATACTTTGAATCTAATGTTTCTTCTCTGGCCAGCATACGATTCGCATTACCTCTAATTGTATTAATTTCTCCATTATGAGCAATCATACGATTAGGATGTGCTCTTTGCCAGCTTGGATTGGTATTGGTAGAAAAGCGTGAATGAACCAATGCTATGGCACTATGATAATCATGATCTTGTAAATCATCATAAAATTGTCTTAACTGATGAACAAGAAACATCCCTTTATAGACAATTGTTGACGAAGATAATGAAACCACATATGTCTGTGGTGAAGATTTTTCAAATTCACGACGAATCACATATAATACTCTTTCAAAGTCCATTCTTTGTTGACAAGTTTTAGGTTTTTCAATAAAGCATTGCATAATATAAGGCATACAATCCTTAGCCTTTTGACCTAAGATATCTTCATGACATGGCACTTCTCGCCACCCTAGAAATGTGGCCTGATGTTTTAAAACAATGCGTTCTAAAGTTTTCATAGCTTTTTGTCTTGTCAGTGTATCCTGTGGTAAAAAGAACATTCCCACAGCATAATCATAAGGTTGAGGCAAAGTGATATGGAGATTATGTGCAACTTTATTAAAGAAACGATGTGAAATCTGTAATAAGATTCCAACCCCATCACCGACTTCTCCACTAGCATCTTTTCCAGCACGATGTTCTAGTTTTTCAACAATTGTAAGTGCCTGATCAATAACCTGATAATCCTGTCGTCCATCAATATGAACGACAGCGCCAATACCACAGGCATCATGTTCTCTGACATGATGCAATCCCTGATTATACTCTTTCATCAAATCATCCTTTCTACTTTCCACTATCTCCATAATTTTCTAAAAACCTGGCAGAAGGATCGTTGACCTGACAACCTTCCCAATTTGGATTTGGCATCCAGAATCCTTTCACCATTTGTGCCTGATGTGGATAATATTTTTCAAAGATTTCACGATATAATAATGACTCTTTTGTAAATGGTTGGGCGAAATCATATTTCTTTCTTTTTTCTTCAAATTCCTGATCACTATAATAATTATTCGCATAAGCTTTGATTTCATCACTTAATGAATGTCCTACCGCATCTGAAAAAGCTGCTTTTTCACGCATTAAGATATCTTGAGGTAAATATCCTCTGTCAAACGCTTTACGCAATAAATATTTTCCTTTTCCATAATTATTCATTTTTAAAGCAGGATCAATATGCATAACATAATCCACAAAAGCCAAATCTCCAAAAGGCACACGTGCTTCTAAGGAATGAACACTAATACAACGATCAGCACGTAAGACATCATACATATAAATTTCTCGAATACGTTTTTCAGCTTCCTTTTGGAATTCTTTTGCATTTGGCGCAAAATCTGTATATTTATAACCAAATAATTCATCTGAAATCTCACCCGTTAATAAAACTCTAATATCTGTATGCTGATGAATATACTGACAGACAAGATACATCCCAATCGATGCACGAATTGTTGTAATATCATATGTTCCTAAAGTGGCAATAACAGGTTCTAAAGCACTTAGAACATCATCTTTTGTGATAATCACTTCGGTATGTTCACTGCCAATAAACTCAGCCACTTCTTTGGCATATTTTAAATCAATAGCATCTTTGTCCATTCCAATCGCAAAAGTACGAATTGGTTTTTTTAGCAGACGTGATGAGACTGCACAGACAAGTGATGAATCTAATCCACCACTTAATAAGAAACCAAGTGGTGCATCTGCATCCAATCTTTTTTCAATACCTTTGACCAATAAATCATGTATATTTGTATAGATTGTATTGAAATCATCATAATGATAGTTTTCCACCAGGCTCATATCTCTATAACAAACAAACTCCCCATTTTGATAATAATGTCCTGGTGGAAAAGGTACAATCTTATCACAGATGCCAACTAAATTTTTGGCTTCTGAAGCAAAGACAATGTGCTGATGATCATCATAACCATAAAATAATGGGCGAATTCCAATCGGATCTCTAGCAGCAATAAATTCTTTTGTATCACCATCAAAGAGAATCAAAGCAAATTCTCCATCTAATTCTTTAAACATGTCTACACCCATTTTTTGATAAAGAGGAAGCAGGATTTCACAATCACTCTCCCCTTGAAAGTCAAACCCCTGCTTCATCAATTCTTCTTTCATTGGTCTAAAACCATAGATTTCACCGTTACAGACAACATAATGCTTCCCTCTTTGAAATGGTTGCATACCATACTCATTTAATCCCATGATGGATAAACGTTGAAATCCCAATAGCCCTTTACCTGTATCAATAATACGCATAGCATCAGGTCCCCTGGTATGTGTTCTTTCAAAACCCTTTAAAAAAATCTCTTTTTCTACATTGCTGTCGCAATATGCCATAATCGAACACATTGTCATAACCCCTCTCTTATATAATTTTATAAAATACCAAATAACAGTTTGCCATATGTTGGGAATGGCCATACATTTTCGGCAGTTAATGTTTCCAATTCATCACATGGTGTACGTAAAGCACTCATAGCTGGAATGACTTCATCTCGATAATAGAAAGCTGCCTTTTCAAAGTCTTCAATCGTTTCAGCTTCTTTTAAGACTTTGTCTAAATGTTTTGTAGCTTTGAAAGCTTGATCTAATAATGCTGAAACATCTTTTAAAGTTTCTTTTTCATAAACATTTTCTAACTTGGCAACTTCTGTTTTCATTGCACAAGTTTGTGCTAAGTCATATGAATATTGACTAACAGCTGGTAAGATTTCTTTTTGAGACATATTGACCATTGTTAAAGCTTCAATATGCAAAATCTTGACATATTCTTCCATCATAATTTCATAACGAGAATGCACTTCTTCTTCATCAAAGACTTTATGTCTTTTAAATAATTCAATATTGTTTTCCTTGATAAAATATGGTAAAGCATCAGGTGTTGTACGTAAGTTTAATAGTCCGCGTTTCTTGGCTTCCTCTACCCATGAATCATCATAACCATTACCATTGAAAATAATACGTTTATGTTCTTTGATTGTTCCTTGAATCAATGCATGTAATGCTGAAGAAAAATCCGGTGCTTTTTCTAGAATATCCGCAAATTCTTTTAATTCATCTGCAATCACTGTATTTAAAACAATATTACATCCTGCAATAGATGAACTTGATCCTGGCATACGGAATTCAAATTTATTACCTGTAAAAGCAAATGGTGAAGTACGGTTACGATCTGTTGTATCTTTAGGAAATTTAGGTAAGACATGAGCCCCAATCTTCATGACTTCTTTTTCCTTAGAATCATATGGTCGATCTTCTTCAATAGCTTTTAAGATTTCAGCTAATTCATCACCTAAGAAAACAGAAATAATAGCTGGCGGTGCTTCGTTAGCTCCCAAACGATGATCGTTACCTGCAGTCGCAACAGATAATCTCAACAAATCCTGATGTTCATCAGCCGCTTTAATCACAGCGCATAAGAATAATAAGAATTGAGCATTTTCATGTGGTGTATCTCCAGGTTCTAATAAATTCACACCTGTATCTGTTGATAATGACCAGTTATTATGCTTTCCACTTCCATTGATACCATCAAATGGCTTTTCATGTAATAAAGCTACCAAACCATGTTTTTTCGCAATTCTTTGAATCAATTCCATTGTTAATTGGTTATGATCAGTCGCAATATTGGTAGTAGAGAAAATAGGTGCTAACTCATGTTGAGCTGGTGCAACTTCATTGTGTTCAGTTTTCACTAAGACACCTAATTTCCATAATTCTTCATTTAAATCATTCATAAATTCTTGTACTCTACTCTTAATCGTTCCAAAATAATGATCTTCCATTTCCTGTCCTTTTGGAGATGGTGCACCAAATAAAGTACGTCCTGTATAAATCAAGTCTTTTCTTTGTTCATAATATTTTTTATCGACTAAGAAATATTCCTGTTCAGGTCCCACTGTTGTTTTGACATTCTTGACATTTTCATTACCAAATAACTTTAAGATACGTAATGCCTGTTTATTAATAGCCTGCATACTTCTTAATAATGGTGTCTTTTTATCTAAGGCATGTCCTGAATATGAACAGAATGCTGTAGGAATACATAAAACGCCATTTTTAATAAAAGCATAAGATGTCGGATCCCATGCTGTATATCCTCTGGCTTCAAATGTTGCACGTAATCCCCCATTCGGGAAAGATGACGCATCAGGTTCTCCTTTAATTAATTCCTTGCCAGAAAATTCTAAAATAACTTTCCCATTTTTGTTTGTTCCAATAAAACCATCATGCTTTTCAGCTGTTACACCTGTCATCGGTTGAAACCAGTGCGTATAATGTGTAGCTCCATGTTCCACAGCCCAATCTTTCATCGCATTTGCCACAGCATTTGCAATCTTGATATTTAAAGATTTCCCCTCTTTAATTGTTTTTTGAAGTTCTCTGAAAGTATCCTTCGCCAGTCTTTCTTCCATGACTTCTTCATCAAATACCAAAGTTCCAAAAATATCTGTTATTTTCTTTTCCATATCTATCACTCCTTTATGTAAACCTATCCGTTTACTTATTTTGCATTATGATACAGCTTCGTGTTTTTGTCAATGTTTTTTTATCATTTTAATAAATTATTATTATATTTGATTGAAAAAATACAATTATTCCGTTATAATAAAGACGAATAGGAGATATTGAATCCCGTAATATTTATTTTTATGTAACATCTTATACAACAAATTTTGATATATGTATCTCCTATTCTTCTATAAAATATAAGGAGAACAATAATGATAAATGATTTAAAAGAAATTCATGAGGAGTGTGGTGTGTTCGGTGTGTTTCAGCATCCAAATGCAGCTAACCTCTGTTATTATGGTTTACATGCCCTTCAGCATCGTGGGCAGGAAGGAGCCGGTATTTTAGTTGCGAACGATCATCAGCTTTCTATTCATAAAGGAGAAGGTTTGGTCACTGAAGTTTTTAACAGTGAAAAGATTCATCAGATGAATGGCATTCACGCTATTGGTCATGTGCGTTATTCAACTGCAGGTGGTGGAGGTATTATGAATGTACAGCCTTTACTTTTTAGAACCATGGTGGGTGATATGGGAATTTGTCATAATGGAAATATTGTGAATGCTAATGTATTGAAAGCTGAATTTGAAGAACAAGGCAGTATCTTTTCATCTTCATCTGATACTGAAATCTTAGGACATTTAATCAAACGTCAAAAAGGACATATGATAGATCGTATCTGTGCTTCTTTAGAAAAATTAGATGGAGCTTTTGCTTTCCTCATTCTTTTAGAAGATCGTCTCTATGCTGTCAGAGATCGTTATGGATTAAGACCACTAGCTATTGGACAGCTCCCTAATGGAGCGTATGTCTTTGCTTCAGAAACATGTGCATTAGATATTGTAGGCGCTAAATTTCTAAGAGATGTCGAGCCAGGAGAAATAGTCAGAGTCAAAGGCAATCAATTGTTATCTCGTCTTTATACAAAACAGTCTATACATGATAAGATCTGTGCTATGGAATATGTATATTTTTCTCGTCCCGACAGTATCCTTGATGGTATCAATGTTCATACAACACGTAAAAATGCTGGAAAACAACTTTATTTAGAAAGTCCCGTAGATGCTGATATTGTGATTGGCGTGCCAGATTCATCTATATCTGCTGCCATTGGATATTCAGAAGCTTCACACATTCCTTATGAAATGGGACTAATTAAAAACAAATATGTCGGAAGAACATTTATTCAGCCTACTCAAGAATTAAGAAATCAGGGTGTTCGTATGAAGCTTTCGGCTGTTTCTTCAATTGTGAATCAAAAAAGAGTCATCATGATTGACGACTCTATTGTCAGAGGAACAACATCCAAACGTATTGTGACTTTATTAAAAGAAGCAGGTGCTACAGAAGTTCATGTCAGAATTGCTTCACCTGCAATCAAATATCCTTGTTTTTATGGTGTAGATACTTCTACTCTTGATGAATTAATTTCTCACAAGATGACAACTCAGGAACTTTGCGCATATATTGGTGCTGATTCCTTAGCCTTCATCAGTGAAGAAGGACTTCAAAAATCTATTCATTTCAAAAAAGAACATACCTGTGATTTATGTATGGCTTGTTTCAATAGAAAATATGTCACACCACTATATGATAATGATTTTCAAGACGATTAAAGGTTTGTCAAAACGACAAACCTTTTATATTTTTATCGCAATAATCAAAGCCAACATCCCAATAACAAGAACTGTCCCACAAATCCTTAATACTTTATTTTCCTGCTTAGAAGATAGCCATAAAAATTTTTCACTTATTAACTGCTGTGTCATAGATTTATAAATTTCAACGCCTAAGAAAATTAAAAATATGATATACAATTTTAAAGAGTTCACATCAAACCCTGAAAACAAATCACAAACATATGCCCAAAGCAAAACAACAATAACCAAACCAGTAAAATAAATTCCTTTAGAATACCTATATGTATTCCAATAGCCATATGCCTGATAATCTCGACAGAGCACATCTTTCATAATTAATGTCGAAGCAACTACAAAGAACAAATAGTCTGCTGAAGTCATATATAACATTTTACTCTTCTTCCCTCTTAAAAAAGTGCTTATCAGCAACATATTGACTGATTTTCAGTCTACGTAAAGTTTTGCTTTCATAAACTACAATAATACCTAGTATTGCTATTTTGATATATGCTATTCCAAAAGATAAAAAAAGACCTGGAAATACAAATAAGAATAAGACTGCAAGCCAATCCTGTATAACTTCTCTTTTCCATTCTTTCTTAAATAATTCTGGAAACAAAGGCTTATCTAGAATACAAACCAGACATTTATCACTCATCACTTCATATAATATAATCCCAATAAACATAACACATATATAAACAATTTCTCGAATGATTTCTTCCATTTTGATCACCATCTTATATATATCAAAATAATATGAAATTTTTGTGTATTCACTTTTTTGTTTAGATAACACCGTTTTCTGTTATATAATGAAGAAGAGGAGTGGACATCATGAATAAAAAGAAAATACGTCTCATTATTGGAGGGCTTATATCCCTTCTCATAGCATGGATCATCATAGACACTTTCACAACTGTTCCTATCTATTTATATATTGATCAAGTCCATGAGCAACAATCCCAGATTATTATTCATATTCCTTATGGTTCAGGTCATTATTACTATAAAAAATATAAGCTAAATCAAATAGAAGATGGTGTTTATCAAATTCAGGGTTATGGCTCTATGCTTTCAGGAAAGAAATACCCTTTAGAAATAACAATTGATAATAGTCAAAATCAAATCAAAGAAATCAAACAAAAAAACTTGGACAATCAATTAGAAACGATATATTCTCAATGAAATAGCAAAATAAAGCTATTTCTTTTTTATATAAACTTAATCATGACCAACAAAGCTAATAGTGCAATGACTATAGAAGTTCCACAAACTTTTAAAACCATATTTTCTTGTCTTGATGAAAGCCATAAAAAATGTTCCGTAATAGAATGATGATTTTGCATTTTATAAAAATCCATACCTACAAATAGAACATATATCATTAAAATCTTTAAATCATTTAAATTCATTTCATCATGTAAATATAATAAAAACAACAATAACCCTATAACTATACTTCCTATTATATGTAATCTTTTTGAGCCATTAAAAACATGTCTCTTAGAAAAAACATCTCTTATGACATAAGATGTAAGTCCCATAAAGAAAGCAAATTCTGGCATTGTCATATACAACATATGATTTTCTCCCCCCTCCATTTTCTTATCTTGATTTCAGTATAACAAAGCAAGATATTAATGATATATTCATAGTCTTTATTTTAAGTTAAGATTTTATTAAAACAAAGCATTATCGCAATTGCCTACTAAATATTTACTAAACATATATAATTCATATATGTAAAAAGCCTATACAAACATCCATTTGCATAGGCTAAAGTTCCTATAATATATTTATTCGTTCTTCTTGTACGATAGTTAACTTTTGAAAAATATCCTCATTACTATTATCTGTATTTTGTAAATAAACTTTTTTCTCTATCGTAACTGATATTTAGTAGCTCGTCCTTTCCCCGACTTATCAATAATATTTTTATCAGATAATGAATTCAGTATTCTAATAAGCTTTGCCTTATTATAATGACTTTGTTTTTCTATTTCTGGTCTTGATAATTTTAAATTTCCATGAAAAAGCTGTACAATCAATTGTTCTTCACTTGTTAAACTAGCTATACTTAATACAGTTGGCAATATAATTGTTATGGAGTTTTCATAGACTTTGAATTGTGGTTTTGTTAGAGAATTGTGATATGATTTGTTGATTCTTTTGATTCCTGTACCAAACATTTCTATATATCTTAGTCTATAGAATACATTTCCTATAATTGGATTTCTAATCATTGAAATCTGTCCATCGAGATATTCTGCTTCACTCATTCCTGAAGGAAGACCTCCTGGAAAACTTATTTCGATTCTATCATCAAACATACTTACTCTTATAAATGCATTGATGTCCCAAAAGCGATGAATCATAGCATTGGCTATAGCTTCACGAAACGCATTTTCTGGGATACGTGTGACAATCTTTCTAGAAGTTCCATCAATTTTTTCATATTGATAATATTTTTTATACATTTCAACACTTTCTTCCAATAACAATAAAATAGATTTATTTTCTAAAATAATTCTATCCATAATTTCATCAATATCTTGTCCAAATTTTATAATATCAACACCCTTATAATTATTTTGATCAGCAAGTAATAACGAAAAACATTATCGTTTCATTTCTATCAATTAATTATCAAATGACAATTGTGTTCAATAAGCTACAATTTCTCTGAAAAACAAAAATTTCAGATATCTACAAGATTTACTCAAATTCTTTTTCATTCTTTTTAAAAAAATTGTAAAAATAACGAACATTTTCTAAATCGCTCCATTTGGTAACAGCATATTCTTTGGAATCAATATTATATATTTTTGCATCTAAAGTTCCTAACATAAAAGGTGAATGAGTTGCAATAATAAATTGACAATCTAGCCACCTTGCCATGTTATTAATTTCTTGGGCTAATGCAACTTGATTTGCAGGAGAAAGAGATACTTCAGGTTCGTCTAATAGATATAATGCATCCGGTTGTAAAAAGTTATCAAAGTATTGCATAGATGTCTCACCATTAGAATATTTTTCTTGTGCAAACATGATATACTCCATCTGTTTTGAGCCATCCTTTGACTCTAAATATTTTCTTGCTTCTTCCTTCGTCATTCCCTTTTTTACATAATCATATAACATACCATCTGATAACACTTGTTGCTGTTGAATTTTCTTAATCTCATAGAGAATATCTTCACTTTTGATATAATGGCTATTCTCTGGTAAGTGTCTTATCTTTTGACCAAGTTCATCTTCACCCAAACGATAAGAGCATTCTAAACAAAATTGAGTAAAGTAGTTTGCCATACCATATGAATGACAAGTTTCATTTTCCCTACCTTTAAGTTCTAGCTTGTTGGCGATAATATTAAGTAATGTTGATTTCCCAGAACCATTATTCCCATAAAAGACTGTTACTGGTGTAAATACAAAAGGCTCTATATCTTTATCCCTAAAAACACTATACGGATAAATATGAGGATTAGATATTTGAAAATCACTCAATTGAAAACTTCTTAAATATATCATGAATAAAGAATCCTCCTTTGCTCAATTGCAAGTTTTTACTCTCATCCAGCTATATTAGCACTTATAATTTCTCCATTTGGCTTAACCTCTATTTCAATAGCATGTCCCCAAAACATATCGTCATCATTGTAAAACAAAGATAAACTTCCATCTGAACTAACTATTATTTCACTCATTTCCATACGCTTCATAAATATTTCTTTTGTAATTTCTTCAGCATCAATTTCATCTGACGCATCCATCCACTCATTTGCAAGTTCTGTTAGTTCTTGCGCAGCGAATTCACGGTACTTCGTATCATGCTCCACAATATTATCTAATACCTTTTTTAGTACCTTCATTGCCTGTTTTGCAGTATCCCCATCCTCCTCATCGGTTTCCAGATATGCATTCACTTCTACTCCATTCCAATTGACAATTCCCTCAAACCATGAAAATTCTCTATCTATGGCAAAAGAACCTAATTCATTTTCTATAGAAATTGGCTTAGAATAATATTCTTTTAAAGCTTCCAATTTTTCATTTGAAGCATTTTCTTCAAGTACATTTATAAGCATATATCTGTTGTTTATATATTGTGATTGATATGGCAGCAATTTTTGCGGTATACATTTTCTGACAGTGACACGATAAATGCCAAATTGCTCAAATTTATATCCCCATCCATTGCGTTTATTATCATTTTTTATAAGCCATTCAACACGACCTTTCTCATGAAAGAACTGACCAGTACGCAAATCTATAGACGCAAGAAAATCAACAAAAGGTTTCAACATGTCTTTTATATTTGCAGCCCCTTTACACGGTGATTGTACTAAAATAAGCATTTCATATTCTTCTGTTTCGAATTCTTTTTCAAAATCTGTTTGTACTGACATAATTAGCACCACCTTTTCTTAATCATTTATATACTTAAATTTCCTTGATTCATACAATTTTTTTCTCTTCTTACCCTCCAGACAAGAAGTATCTCTCGCTTTTTGCTAGGTCAATTAGGATTTGTTTTACAACTTGATTTCATATCCTATTTCATGTAAAACATATCCATCGTCAAACACCTCATCATAAACTCCATCAACTTTTGTGAAACCATTTTTTTGATACAATCGAATAGCCGGTTTATTTATATCTACTACAAATAATCGCAAATATTCAGCACCAAGTGATTTAGAAATTTCTTTTGCTTTATTGAGCATTTGCTGACCAATTCCTTTTTTAGAATACTCAACATTAACACCCAATCGGTCAATATACATTGCTTTAGCAGATTTTTCACTCCATTCAACATAAGCTTCTCCTGCATTGTTATCACATAAAGCAAAAGCAGATATGATTTCTTCATCATCTGCAATAACATAAAAACGCTTGTTATTTATGTCATCTTCAAAGAACTCGCAAGGATAAATATCATCCCAAATTTGAATGTTATTTTTATTCATATTTTTTATGATCTCTTTATAAATTATTTTCAGTTGTTTCAGATCTTCTATTCTTGCTAGTCTAAATTCCATCTTATCATCTCCAAAAATCGATATTGTTCATTATGATTACACTTCTAAATTAGGATTTATCTTTTTCTATAATATACGACTGTAAACTTTGCTTTATTTAACACGCTGATAAACTGGTATTTGCAATTCTAATCTTTCATAAGTTTTTTATTTTCAAATACTAATAAAACACTAAATATTATCTCTATCCCTATCATCATCATTGCAAGAACATAATTTTCAAAAGTTAATCCTACTACTAATGATAATATAGGGATTATTATAGATAACACCATATATGATTTTGAATTATATAACCAACTATAAGGTAATAGATGACCCCCAAAAATCATAGCGATAACCATTAGCATTTTATCTGGCAATGTAGGATAAATCCACATTGCTATTAAAAGATATATCATTTGATTTGCAGAAAATAGTATTCCTAAATTATTTAATGGATTACTTCTATCTTGAAATTGTATTTTTAATATTTTAGATATTAAAAAAGCTATTGGTAATAATGGTGCAGTACAACAAAATGTTAATAGATTTTTTGTTAATACAGGCAAATTTGTTAATTGTACTATTAAAACCATGGTCCATATTACTACTGATGCAATGATAAAATGTATACCTTTCTTTTGCTTTTTACTGCAATCTTTTTTTAATTCCTCCAAATTCATTTTTTATCCTCTCCTACAACTTCTAATTTGTCTACTCCTGTATGTTTATTATACCAATAACTATTATCCACAACAACGATATCCTTCTATTCAACTATTTTTAACCAAAAAAAGAGAATAGATAACTCCATTCTCTCATTGATTTTATTGAATTTCACGGTGATATTCTTGTAAAGATTTCACTGCATGGCTACCATGAATCTTCATTTCCATAATTCCTTCTAATGCAGCTTTTGCAGCAGCAATATTTGTCATATATGGAATTCTCATCTTAATAGCTGTTTTTCTGATATAGCTATCATCATGAGCACTTTGTTTACCATGAGGTGTATTGATCACCATAGCAAGTTCACCATTTGTAAGGGCATCTGTAATGTTTGGACGTCCTTCATTTAATTTCTTAATTTTTTCAACTGGTACACCTGCTTCTTGAATTAAAGCGTATGTATTTCCTGTTGCTACAATTGTAAATCCTGCATCGTAATATCCTTTTGCAAGAGAGACAACTTGTGGTTTATCTAAATCATTAACACTGATTAATACTTTTCCTTCAGTTGGTAAGATTGTTTGTGTCGCTTCTTCAGCTTTATAGATAGCTGCTCCAAATGAACTTCCTAATCCTAATACTTCACCTGTTGATCTCATTTCTGGTCCTAAGATTGGGTCAACTTCCGGGAACATATTGAATGGGAATACAGCTTGTTTAACACCAACATGTGGAATTTTCTTTTCAGTTAATTTTGGTACTGGTGATTCTCTACCAGTTAATTCCATTGTCACAATATCAGTTGCAATTTTCACCATATTAACATTACATACTTTAGATACTAAAGGTACTGTACGTGAAGCTCTTGGGTTGGCTTCAAGAACATAAACTTTATCATCAGCAATCGCATATTGCATGTTCATAAGTCCACGAACATTCATTTCTTTCGCGATTTTCTTTGTATATTCTTTGATTGTTTCTAAATGTCTCATTGGAATATGTTTAGAAGGTAAGATACATGCTGAATCTCCAGAGTGAATACCAGCTAATTCAATATGTTCCATAACAGCTGGAACGAAAACATTTGTTCCATCACTAATAGCATCTGCTTCACATTCCATTGCATTATTTAAGAATCTGTCAATTAAGATTGGACGATCTGGTGTCACACCAACAGCCGCAGCCATATATTGTTTTAAGCTATCATCATCATAAACAACTTCCATTCCACGTCCACCTAAGACATAAGAAGGTCTTACCATTAATGGATAACCAATTCTTTTAGCGATTTCTAAAGCTTCTCCAACATTGACAGCCATTCCTGATTCTGGCATAGGAATTTTTAATTTTTCCATCATTTCATTGAATAAATCTCTATCTTCTGCCATATCAATTGTTTCAGGTGTTGTTCCTAAAATATGCACACCATTGGCTTTTAACTGAGAAGCTAAGTTTAATGGTGTCTGTCCACCAAATTGAGCAATCACACCAACTGGTTTTTCTTTATCATGAATACTTAAAACATCTTCTAATGTTAATGGTTCAAAATATAATTTATCAGAAGTATCATAATCAGTAGAAACTGTTTCTGGATTACAGTTGACGATAATTGTTTCAAATCCTAATTTCTTTAAAGCAAGTGAAGCATGAACACAGCAATAGTCAAATTCAATACCTTGACCAATTCTGTTTGGTCCTCCACCTAAAATCATAATCTTTTTCTTATCATGATGAATATCACTATGATCTTTGGCATTATATGTAGAATAGTAGTATGCACTATCTTTTGTAGCACTGACATGAACTGGTTCCCAAGCTTGAGTAATACCATTTTCAATTCTTTCATTTCTGATACTATCTTCAGAAACATTTAAAATCTGACTTAAATATTTATCTGAGAAACCATCTTGTTTAGCTTGTCTTAAAACATCTACTGGCAACTCTTTCCCTGCATATGATTTTAACATTTCTTCTTCATCAACTAATTCTTTCATTTGTTCAATGAAATAATGTTTAATACTTGTTAATTCATATAATTCTTCAACAGTTGCTCCTTTTCTTAAAGCTTCGTACATGATGAATTGTCTTTGACTTGTAGGAACTGTTAATTTTTCTAATAATTGTTCTTTTGTTAATTCATTGAAATTCTTTGCATATCCTAAACCATATTGACCAATTTCAAGAGAACGAATCGCTTTTTGGAAAGCTTCTTTATAAGTCTTACCAATACTCATAACTTCCCCAACAGCTTTCATCTGTGTTCCTAGTTTATCTTGTGCACCTTTGAATTTTTCAAAAGCCCATCTTGCAAATTTAATAACAACATAGTCACCATCTGGTACATATTTATCTAAAGTTCCATATTTTCCACATGGAATTTCATCTAAAGTTAAACCAGCAGCTAACATAGCTGAAACAAGGGCAATAGGGAAACCTGTTGCTTTTGAAGCCAAAGCACTAGAACGTGAGGTTCTTGGGTTGATTTCAATAACAACAATTCTATCTGTTTTTGGATCATGTGCAAACTGAACGTTTGTTCCACCAATAACACCAATTGATTCTACAATTCTAAAAGCCTGATCTTTTAAACGATCTTGAACATCTTGAGAAATTGTCAACATTGGCGCACTACAGAAAGAATCTCCAGTATGCACACCTAATGGATCAATGTTTTCAATAAAACATACAGTAATCATATTGTTTTTAGCATCTCTGACAACTTCTACTTCTAATTCTTCCCATCCAAGGATAGATTCTTCAATCAAACATTCATGAACAAGACTTGCCTGTAAACCACGAGAAACAACTGTTTTTAATTCTTCAACATTATAAACAAGTCCTCCTCCGGCACCACCCATTGTATAAGCAGGTCTCACAACAACAGGATATCCTAATTTATCAGCAATCGCTAAAGCTTCATCAACTGTATTCGCAATTTCACTTCTTGCCATATCAATACCAAGTTCATTCATGGCTTTTTTGAATTCTAAACGGTCTTCACCACGTTCAATCGCATCAACCTGCACACCTAGAACTTTGACATTGTATTTATCTAAGACTCCGGCATTATGTAATTCAGCACATAAGTTTAATGCTGATTGTCCACCTAAGTTAGGCAATAAGGCATCTGGTCTTTCTTTTTCAATGATTTGTGTTAATCTTTTTAAATTCAATGGTTCAATATAAGTCACATCAGCAGTTTCTGGATCTGTCATGATTGTCGCTGGATTAGAATTGACTAAGACAATCTTGTATCCTAAACTTCTCAATGCTTTACATGCCTGTGTTCCTGAATAGTCAAATTCACAAGCCTGACCAATAATAATAGGTCCTGAACCAATAACTAATACTGTGTTTACATCTTCTCTTTTTGGCATATCTTTTCCTCCTTACCCATAAAAAAGACATATCAAATCAAATGATATGTCCTATAACAAATATAAAAAATAAGAAAAAGAAGACTCTGGAGAAACAGCTATTTGATTCGTTGTTTTTAAACCAAAATCCATCATTTTTCTCATTCCTTTCCTTATCCTTAATAAGTATATATTTTTGTATTTATACATTCAAGAAAATGATAAATAATAATCAAAAAGATAATAAATTATTAATTAATTCTTGTGATTTCATATCCCTCTTTGGCAAATGTATCTATAATTCTTTGTATATGCTTTTCCCCATTGGTTTCACAAGTGACACGTAATTCCACTTCAGAGAAACGTGCAAAGTTCTTAAACTGGTTATGTTCCACACCAATAACATTCGCATTACATTGAGCTAAAACATGAGATACATATTCAAGTTCACCAGGTTTATCTAATAACTGTACAGTAAATGTAAAGACACGACCTCTAGCAATCAATCCCTTATTAATCATTGAAGAAATTGTTAAAACATCAATATTTCCACCACTAATCAAAGATACCACTTTTTTATTCTTTTCATTTAATTTCTTTAATGCTGCAAGAGATAAAATACCTGAATTTTCAGCGACCAGTTTATGTTTTTCCACAAGCAACAAGAACGCATCCATCAATTCATAATCAGAAACCGTAATAATACCATCCACATATTCTTTAATATAATCAAAAGTCATATCACCAATTTCTTTAACGGCTGTCCCATCCGCAATTGTATTGGCTTCTTTTAAAGCCACAACCTGATCTTCGTTAATAGCCGCTAAAGCACTGGCAGCACCTTCTGGTTCTACTCCAATAATCTTGATTGTTGGCTTGATTTGTTTGGCAGCACAGGCGATCCCTGAAATCAATCCACCACCACCAATTGGCACTAAGATAATATCTGCTTCAGGCAATTCATCAAGAATTTCTAATGCAATTGTTCCTTGCCCTTCAATGACATCTTCATCATTAAATGGATGTACAAAAGTATATCCATGTTCCTTTTGTAAATCACAAGCTTTCTGATAGGCTTCATCATAAACTTCACCAGCCAAAACAACCTCAGCCCCATGTGCTTCTGTTGCTTCTACTTTAATTAATGGTGTATGTTGAGGCATTACAATTGTGGCCTTGACACCTAACTTAGAAGCTGCGTATGCCACCCCTTGCGCATGATTACCAGCTGAGGAAGCAATTAAACCTTTAGCTTTCGCTTCATCATCCATTTTGACAATCTTATTATAAGCCCCTCTTATTTTAAAAGCACCAGTTCTCTGTAAGTTCTCAGGTTTGATATAAACCTGATTTTTACATTCCTTTGAAAAGGCTTCACTATATATTAAGGGAGTAGGAATAATGACTTCATCAACTCTCTTTTTGGCTTCTTGAAAATGCTTTAAATCTAACATATTGAATCTCCCTCTCTTTCATATATTTTCAACATTATAACATAACTCATTATAGATTTGAATTGATTTTTTTCATATTCATAAATACTATACTTATGATTTAGTTAAATACAAATTTATATATGAAAGAAATTAAAAATTTCATCAATACTTACAGGTCTATATTCATGCGCATCCACACCAACATCATATCTATAAATACCTTCTTCTCTCATTTTTAAATTATAGCTCCTATCATTATGTTGATGTCCATGTAAATGAATAGAACCTCTAAAAGAATGATTCCACTCTAAAAAAGGATAATGTGATAAAACAAAAAACTTCTTTTGATACTTTAATTCCTTATAATCACAGATTTCTTCAAACAAACATGCATCATACTTTTTATCATGATTCCCTCTCACCAGTATTTTTCTTCCATTTAACTGAGAAATCATTTGGTTGGCTTCATCTAAAGACAATTTCATTGTTAAATCTCCTAAGATATAAATAAAATCATTCTTTTTTACAAACTGATTCCAGTTTTGTATCAATGTTCTATTCATCTCATCAACATCCTGAAATGGTCTATTGCATAAACGCAGAGCATTTTGATGTCCTAAATGTAAATCACTTGCAAAATAAATCATTTGATCACCTCCATGACAATAAAAGATATAGTTGATAAACCATACCTTTACGATAACACACCTTTCATGACATGTTAATATTTTATAAAGATTTTTTCTGATATAAAAAGTCATATGAATAAGATACTATACTTATTTCCAATCTAAAGTTAGTTTAATTCCCATAAAAAAAACACAATTATCAGTAAACCTTATCATCACAAATGTATTTCAAATGACGTTTGTTATAAAAAGAGTATTCTAAAAAAAATAAACCTCTATAATATGAAATGAATCTCGTTATTAGAACACTCAAATAACAAAATTCTTCTCATATTTGTAGAGGCTTTTTTATTTAAATTGATTTAATTGTTCATCGTAGATGTAATCAATCTTTTGTAATGTTTGGATAACTTCATCCTGTGAAACATCCAAATCATCACATAACGATTCTAATGAATCATATTGATCTCTCAGTTTCATATTGATAAAACTTAAAAGCATGGCTGGATCTTTAGGTAACATTAGTATTCAACTCCTTCATAGATTTGTGATAAAACATATGCAATACCATCTTCATTATTTGATTTCGTTACGACTTTTGCACGTTGTTTCACTTCTTCAACTGCATTTTCCATCGCAACGCCAAGCCCTGCATATTCAATCATACTTAAATCGTTATAGCCATCTCCAAAAGCTATGACTTCTTCTTGTTTAATGCCTAAACTCTTAGCTAAACGATCAAGAGACGCTGCTTTATCTATATTTTTGGCCATTACTTCTAAAAAGAATGGTGCACTACGATAAATACTTAATTCATTTCCAAAAGGCTTTTTAAATTCTTCTTCAATAGAAGCAATATATTCTGGTGTTCCCGTTAATAAAACTTTATGTATAGGATTTTCTAATATATCAATAAAAGATGAAACCTGATATTTTCTTATATCATTAATTTTTGCTTCAATGCAAACATACTCATCGTCAATATCTTCTGTATAGATACTATCATTTTTATATGTCATACAAGCTAAGTTGTATTGTTTAGCTCGTGTATACACCTTTTTAGCTTCTTCAATAGATAATGTTTGTTCATATACTGTTTCCTGATTCGGTACAGTTCCCACTCTGGCACCATTAAAAGAAAGTAAATATCCACCAAATTTATCCAACAATAATTCTTTAGCTTCATGTCTAAGTCCTGCTGTTGGTCTACCTGAAGCCAAAACAATCTTAACTCCCTGTTTTTGAACTTCGATTAAAGCTTCTTTTGTTTTAGCAGTGATTTGATTATCAGAATTCTTTAAAGTCCCATCTAAATCTAATGCGATTAATTTATATTTCATCATAACCTCCTGTTTTTTTACTATCTTATAAAATTTTGTACCATTTGTCTATATTCTATTTTCCAAGATAATCACATATTTTATAAGCATATTTATAGTATAATGACTATCAGGAGGGGATAAAAATGAATCTCAAAAACAAATTAAGAAATCAGATGATTATTCTCACAACACTATCATTCTTTATATTTCTCTTTTTCTTCTTGCGTATTAATGTTTATACTTATACACCTATCTTTCGTATAATCTATACAATCGTTTTTATAAGTATCATATTGATACAATGGATCATGTATTTTTCTCAAAACAAAAAAACACCAGCCATTCATGACTGGTTAAAAAACTTTCTTGCCAAACATTCAGATATTCAACATTTGCAATCTTTATCTTACGCTACAACATACGCTCAAAAACGTATCTTCGCCTTATTAGTCTATTATTTCTGTTTAAATATCATGGCTATTGTTTTTTCTTATTATATTATTATGCGTATTCTCTTTGATCAGCCTATAAGTATGATTTTCTTGTTGTTTATAGTCTGTTTGTTGATAATTGTATTTGTATATGCATACATCTATACGCATATTGAAAAAACATATTATCAGTCTTATTTATATCATGATTATAAACTCTATATTCAAATGACTTATCATCTTTGTTGTATCCCTGTCTTTCAAAAAGCCATCTTGAGTTACAATACACTTATGAATGTTTCATCAGCATTGGGAAGATTGGGTTATCCTCAGGAAGCTTACGATTTTTTACTTATATGGAAACAAAATGCCAAAAGACTTCCTGCCCTCACAAAACTTTATTACTATGAACATTGTATTGCTCATTTAGCAATGCTACAGGATCTTGAAAAGTTTGAGGATGCTTATACAAAGTTTCAAACTCTTTATCAAAGTCATCCTCGTTTACACCAAAGAGAAAATATCAAAACATTAACTTTGATTGTTTCTCTTTATGTCGCTTATATTCATAATCAACCTGAAGAAGTCCTTCAACTCAAAAAGCAAATACTATCATCTCATAATGATCTTCCACCTCAAATCAAAACAATTTTTGAATGGGCAGAAAACAAAACACAATTCATTTAATCAACATTATAAAGACTATGAACAAGGACAGACCTTTTACCATACGTATGACGTGAACGAACATATTCAAAAGGAGTCCATTATTTAAATACGTTACTTGTTGTACTTCAAGCATAGGTGTTGTTGGTGTACATTTTAAGTATTCGACTTCCAAGTTGTTTGGTAAATCAGCCCTAATCTTACGATTAGCACCAACAATCTTGAGTTTAAAATTTTCCTTTATATCATTATAAAACGAAGATAATAAAATCTCTTCTGTTAAATGAGGTATAACTTGAACTGGAACTTTTAAATATTCTATTAAATAGAGTTCTTTATGCAATAAACGCAGACGAAAACAAATTCCTATAAGAAGACCAAAAAGCGTCCAAATGGACGCTTTTAAGTCGTATTCAAAAAATGAATCATTCAATAAAAATATTTTTTATTTCAATACAAAGAAATGATTTATTACTTACACATCTTCGATACCTCTCTACAATTAAATACTATATAGTGAGTTCATTATATCAAAGCGAATCATCACTTAAATCAAAATACTTAATCAACTACGTCATTGATAATCAATCTATAGTGACTATGTTTTATCATCAAATGAATGAAACATTATCACCTTTTTAACGAAATACTCAAAATAGTTTCTAACTGTTTTAAAAAATAATCCTTATTCTCTTTTGTTGGTTTAGATGGACCTTTGATATGCTTATGACTTTTTCTTTGATGAGCCCCAATATAACGTCTTAATAAAAGCTCATCAATATTCTGTGATGTGATTTTCAAACCAGAAACATGTAAAACATAAGCGCCTTTTCCTAATGCCAGGGCTGCCAACCCATAGTCTTGAGTAATGAGTAAATCCCCTTTTTTCAAATCAGATAAAATACGCATATCAACACTATCTTTACCAATTTCACATTCTATAACAGGATAAGGGGCATCCTTTAATAAATGGGCATAATCTAAATACACAAACATCTCTATTTGATAATTTAATGTTAATTGATAAATGTCATTTTTATACATGGCAGCATCGCCATCAACAATCACTCTCATACAATATGTAGTGCCAAAATCAAAACCATAGCGACAATACCACCAATGAGACCACCAATATGACCCGTTTTAGAAATACGTCTATCCATGAATGTATAAATCAGATTGATAATAATCACAAATGCAAAATCATTTAATACACTCATAAATGGACCACCTAAAATATATCCTAAAGCAATGATAGCTCCAAAAAATCCAAAAACAACACCACTGGCTCCAATCGTTAAAGTCTGATAATAACGTGATGAAATTTGTGATGCACTATAACTTAATAATGAACTTAATATCATGGATATAATAACCAGATACAAGTAAGGAACTGTTCCTAGACAAGCCTCTAGAAAATGTCCTACCTGATATAATGCATATGCATTCATTAAAAAGTGGAAGAATTCTACATGTATAAAGTGACATGTTATAAAACGCCAATATTGATGACGTTCTTGAATATAAGGAGGATAAAATCCTCCTAATTTTAATGCACAACTCCATTTATCATCATGTTGTATAAACTGAATATATATAAATATAACTGCACAAATTAATACATAAATATTAGTTATCATCTTCTACC
This sequence comes from Massilimicrobiota sp. An142, assembly GCF_002160725.1. Classification (NCBI taxonomy): domain Bacteria; kingdom Bacillati; phylum Bacillota; class Erysipelotrichia; order Erysipelotrichales; family Erysipelotrichaceae; genus Massiliimicrobium; species Massilimicrobiota sp. An142. The sequence continues at coordinate 40,828 of NZ_NFLD01000022.1, forward strand.
TCTATAACTGTAATTGTTCTTACGACTTGTGTCGTATTTCCATCTTTATCACTAACCGTATACATAATCTCATAGATTCCTGGTACTTGATTATCAACATGTCCATCGACAATCAGACGTGATGTAATATCTCCTTCAATATCATCTGTCGCATAAACACCATCATATAAATCCACACTCTCTCCAACATGAATTTCAAGGTTTTCAATACCTTTAATTGTTGGTGCAATAGCATTTTTTTCTACAACAACCTTGACTCTTAAAGAACTTGACTGGTTGCCATGCTGATCTTCTACAATGATACGTTCAATCTGTGTTCCTTCAATTTCAAAAGATTTTGTTTCACTCTTTTTACCACTTTTTTCATCATAGAAATAAACCTTTGTAAGTGAATGGTCTTCAACATTTTCAATCAAGTCTTCAGCTTGAAGTGTTTCACCTAACTGAACATGCCATTCTACTTTCTTTAATTGAAACTTAGGTTTAATTGTATCTTCTACCACAATCTCAAAATATTGTGTTTCATTAAAATAAGTAATAGATGCCTGATATGTTCCAACTTCTTTTGAAACATGTGATAAATCTAATTTCACATTTTCTAAGACTGAATGATTCGCATTGACATATTCACTAACATCTGTAGGAATAACTTGTCCATATTGAAATGTAAAAACATTTCTTTTTAATTTAATTGGGGAAATTGTTAATGCTAAATAAATTAATATTGTATCAACAAGAATAAAAAAGGTTAAAATTGAAACAATAATTTTATTCTGCATAGTATACACCCCCTATTAAATATTATATCACTAAAATATGAAATTTTTGTGTCTAATGCTTTTTCTTTTGAAAAAAGAAGGGGTTACCCTTCTAATCTTGATAAAACTTTTGTTTTTCCAAGCAAAGCAATTGATTTTGTTAAATCTGGTCCATGCATAATACCAGTCGTTGCAATACGAATTGGCATATATAACATCTTTCCTTTTGCTTTCGCTTCTTTTTGTGTTGCTTTAATACATGCAAAGATATGATCTGCATCAAATTCTTCATCTGACAATTGTTCTAAATGTGATTTAAACACTGCTAATGTATTTGGAATAGATTCATCCTGCATAAACTCTTGAGCTTCTTCACTGATTTGCATGTCATCTTCAAAGAATAATGCAACCTGTTCAACAATTTCTTCACCATAACTGATATGATCACGATGAACATCAATTAATTGTTTGATCCATTCATCACTCTTATCAGATAAATCATAAGCCTTTTGTAAGAATGGTAAACACAAATCAACCAATTCATCTAAAGTTTTTTCTTTTAAATATTGGCTATTCATCCATTTTAATTTATCGTTATCAAAAATAGCCCCTGATTTAGAGATACGATCAACACTAAATGATTCAATCAATTCATCCAATGTAAATAATTCTTTTTCTTCTTTTGGTGACCATCCTAACAATGCAATATAATTCAAAATAGCTTCACTTAAATATCCTTTTGAAATTAAATCCTGATAAGAAGCATCCCCATTACGCTTACTTAATTTATGTGTTTCATCTTTCATCACAGGTGGACAGTGAATATAAACTGGTGGTTCCCATCCAAATGCCTGATATATCAAATTATATTTAGGTGTAGAAGATAAATATTCATTTCCTCTAACAACATGTGTAATATTCATTAAATGATCATCAACAATATTAGCAAAATTATATGTTGGATATCCATCACTCTTTAACAATACACCTTCAGATAATCCTGCATTTTCAACTTCAATATGTCCATAAACTTCATCATCAAAAGAAGTGACTCCTGTACTTGGAATTGTTTGTCTGACAACATATTTTTCACCATTAGCAATTCTTTGTTTTGCTTCTTCTAAAGATAATGATTTACATGGATCAATATATCCTAATTCTTCATGATCAGCATTTTCCTTTTTCGCTTCTTCAATTGTTTCTTCATCACAGAAACAATAATGTGCGCCACCTAATTCTACTAATTTATCAGCATATTCTTTATAAATAGCTAATCTTTGTGATTGAATATAAGGTCCTACATCTCCTGGTTTATCTGGTCCTTCATCATAATGTAAACCTGTCTTATCAAGAACATCATAAATCATATCAACTGCCCCAGCAACTTCTCTTTGCTGGTCAGTATCTTCAATTCTTAAAATGAAATCCCCACCATCATGTTTTGCAATCAAATATTCATACAAAGCTGTTCTTAAATTCCCAATATGCATATAACCTGTTGGACTTGGGGCAAATCTTGTACGTACTTTACTCATTTTCTCTATCCTTCCTTATTTAATAATACAACACTCTGGGCAACAATACCTTCTTTTCTTCCAACAAAGCCCATCTTTTCGCCTCTTGTGGCTTTAATATTAACTTGTGTGATGTCACAATGAAGAACACGAGCAACATTGTCTTTCATCTTGGCAATATGTGGAGCCATCTTAGGTTCTTCACACAAAATTAAGCTATCAATATTTCCAATCTGGTAACCTTCTTTTTTCATCATCTGATACGTATATTCTAATAATAACATGGATGAAATCCCTTTGTATTTAGGGTCTGTATCTGGAAAATGCTTTCCAATATCACCAAGTCCCATGGCACCAATAATACTTTCAATAATCGCATGAAGCAAAACATCCGCATCGCTATGTCCTTTTAAACCTTTTTCGTAAGGAATTTCCACACCACCTAAGATAAGTGGTCTACCTTCTACTAACTGATGAATATCAATAGATTGTCCAATTCTCATCATACACATCACCCTTTCTGCCCTATTCTAGCACAAATAAGATGAATATACAAAACTATATCTTATGAAACTGTTTTATATTTTCAAAAAATATGGTAAACTAAAGCATATATTGAAACAAGGAAGGTTGGACACATGGATAATAAAGAAGTTATAAGTAAAAATTTTATTGAAAGAATTATAGATAAAGATTTAGAGGAAGGAACATACACAAAAGTTGCTACACGTTTTCCACCTGAACCTAATGGATATTTACATATTGGACATGCGAAGTCTATCTTATTAAATTATGGACTCGCTAAAAAATATAACGGAACTTTTAATCTTCGTTTCGATGATACAAATCCAACAAAAGAAAAGACTGAATTCGTTGACTCTATTGTTAAAGATGTGGAATGGTTAGGTGCTCATTATGATGGTGAAATCAAGTTTGCTTCTGATTATTTTGAAGATATGTATGAAGCTGCAGTGAAGTTAATCAAAAAAGGAAAAGCCTATGTTTGTGATTTAACAGCTGAACAAATCAAAGAATACCGTGGAACATTAACAGAACCAGGAAAAAATTCACCTTATCGTGATCGTAGTATTGAAGAAAACCTTGATTTGTTTGAAAGAATGAAAAATGGTGAATTTGAAGATGGAAGCAAAGTCTTACGTGCTAAAATTGATATGGCTTCACCAAATATCAATATGCGTGATCCGATTATTTATAGAATTGCCAGAATGACACATCATAACACTGGTGATCAATGGTGTATTTATCCAATGTATGATTTTGCTCATCCTATTGAAGATGCGATTGAACATATCACTCATTCTATCTGTACACTTGAATTTGAAGATCACCGTCCTTTATATGATTGGGTTGTCCAAGAACTTGAATATCCTGAACCACCAAAACAGATTGAATTTGCAAAACTTTATTTAACAAATGTCATTACTGGAAAACGTTATATTAAGCGTTTAGTTGATCAGGGTATTGTTGATGGATGGGATGATCCACGATTAGTTACCATTGCTGCTTTAAGAAGAAGAGGATTTACACCTGAATCATTAAAGAATTTCATGGATTTAGTTGGTGTCGCAAAAAGTAATTCATCAGTTGATTATGCAATGCTTGAATATTGTATTCGTGATGATTTAAAACCAAAAGCACCTCGTGTTATGGCTGTTTTAGATCCTATTAAGCTTGTGATTGACAACTACCCAGAAGATCAGGTTGAATACTTAGATGCGCAAGTGAATATGGAAAATCCTGAATTAGGTGTAAAACAAATTCCATTCTGCAAGGAGTTATGGATAGATAGAGATGACTTTATGGAAGAACCACCTAAAAAATATTTCCGTTTATTCCCAGGTAATGAAGTCCGTTTAATGAATGCTTACTTTGTTAAATGTGTAAGTTATGAAAAAGATGAAAATGGAAAAGTGACTGTTGTACATTGTACTTATGATCCAATCACAAAAAATGGAACTGGCTTTACAGGTCGTAAAGTCAAAGGAACAATTCATTGGGTACCAGTACCTTTCGCAAAGAAAGTCACTGCCAGATTATATGAAAATCTTGTGGATGAAGAAAAAGGTGTTTACAATGAAGATGGAAGTGTCAATTTAAATCCAAATTCATTAACAGTTGTTGAAAACTGCTATATTGAACCAGCTATTGAAGAGGCAAAACCTGGAGATTCATTCCAGTTTGTAAGAAATGGATATTTCTGTGTTGACACAAAAGATTCTACTGATGATCATCTTGTCTTTAATAGAATTGTCTCTTTAAAAAGTTCATTTAAATTACCAAAGAAATAAGATGGGGGCTACCCATCTTTTTTATGTACTTTCTGATATATTTTTTGCATTTGTAAATCTGTTAATGCCATACGACTGGCACATTGTTGGAGTTCTTCACAAATATCCTGTGATACCTGATCTTTGTTTTTATATAAAATTTCATGTTCTAAACTGGCCCAAAAATCCATTGCAATTGTTCGCATTTGAATTTCAACTGGAAGCTTCATTTTTCCAGATTTCAAATAAACAGGCACCTCTAACACAAGATGCAAAGAGCGATAACCTGTATCTTTAGGATAATCAATATAATTCATTTTCTTTACTCATATAATATCATCATGCATGATTAATAATTGAGAAATATATTGAATATCATTGATATAATGACAAATAACTCTTAAACCAGCAATATCATTTAACTTTTCTAAAGATTGCCTTTCTAAAGGATATTGCTTTCGTTGCAGTTTGTCTATGATACTTTCAGGAGATTTAATACGTGATTGAATATTATGAATGGGACTATATCCATTTTCACACTTCAATTCATCATCAATATTTTCTAACTTCATTTTCATGACTTTAATAGCCTGTCGATAAGGCTGCATTATTTTCCAAAAAGTCTTATGATCATTCAATTCATCTTTCAAGTCCATAACATCACCCAATCATCATTGTATGTCAGATTATGAAAAGGATTATCATATAAATATGTGAAAAAATAAAACAGAGAATTAACTCTGCTTTATCATATAATCTGTTAAATTAATACCATGTTTCATAGCATATAGAACATGATTTTTATCATTGATATGAGCCACTTTTGCTTCTAGGATTGTCGCAATATATCTGGCATCATCATCTAAAATCATCGGCCAGAAAAAGTAGAATCTTGTCCCATCTTTAAAGAAAAACTCAAAATCAGGAACATAGACTTCATAGGCAACAAGGCTTGCTCCCATGACATTCATATATTTACGATTTGCATAAACATTGACTTTTTCAATATCTTCATAACGATAATAATGCATAATCTTTTCATCTTTACCCACTAACACTGCAAAGAAATATTTTAAATTATCCATCATTCCTTTAAATTTATAATAGCGAATACCATCTCTTAAAAATTCTACAGACTGGTCTAAAGAGTTATCTAACATCATGGATGGACCTGTTGCACGATTAGCCACACCAATCGACACAATGGTTAAAGTGATAAACATCAAAGCAAAAAGAGTCCACCATATCCAAGACTGTTCTATAACAAGCCTTAACCAGATCATGACTGTTCCTGTCAAAAATAATGAACCTAATACTTCATAAATAATTTGTCTTTTAGCCCATGCCTTTGTTAGCTTTCTTCCTAACGATACAGTATTGGTTGTTTTTTGAATACCTAACTTCCAATGATGTGAGGTTTCTTCAATATCCTGTAAAGCTGGAATTAATGGTAAATCTTTATCATGATAGTTATCAATCGTTTTTTTAATTTCTTTCATATTTTCTATTTGATTATCCAAATGAACCTGATTGACTCTTAAACATTCATGAAAATCTAAATGTCCATTAACAATAGCTTTAACATCATCAATAGAAATATTTAATCCTCTTAAAAATTTAACTAATTTTAAGACCTGTAAATCTTCATCACTATAGTTACGATAACCATTATCATCTCTTTGAGGAGTAATAAAACCTTCTTTTTCATAATAACGAATTGTATGTTTACTTAGTCCCAATTCTCTTTCTAAATCACTTGTTTTCATATTATTTCCCTTCTTTCCGTGCGCACGTTCTTGCGCTTAATATATATTTCTTTTGAAATCATCGCTCCTGCAATGCGATGTAAAGCAACCGACTTACCTCGCGGGGATAACCCAACGGGGACCAAAGCATGTCGGTA